>JALRBG010000046.1 GCA_023257855.1 Pseudomonadales bacterium
ATGGTCCGATCCCTGACGGACCACCCTCCTCGTTCAGGTTGCCGGCGCCGTTCGACCAGGCCTGGGCACCGTATAACTGCAATTCAAAGACCTCGATCTGTGCAAGCTGCGACTCATCCAGCGCGATGCCCATGTGATCGGCAGCCGCTGCCGTGGCCTGTGTCTTCGGCGTGACCACCCGCGCATCGGCCATCATGTTCATGTTCTGCGGGCGTCCGCTATCAGGATCAATCGCTGACAACTGTCCGGTCTTGCCGATGAACGGTGACACGCCGAATTTCGAAGAGGCGACATAACGGATGTTGATGACCGGCCGCGGCCGGCGATAGACGGACACCTGGCGACGCACGCCGTCGATACCATACACCGGGTGGGTGTTGCAGCCGGTGGGATCGCGCACCACCTCGATGTCGAATTCTGGTTCGGTATCGGCCGGCGGCCAGGGCAGCGCCACGCGGATAAGACCTCTTCCCAGCAGCAGGGAATGGGACGCGGGGTCAGCCTGCGGCAGGTGCGGACAGTCCATGCCGTCGACGGCGGCAAACAGGGGATCACTGCCATTGGTGTCGGCCCAGCGCTGCCGAATCGAGGCAACGGAAAGTGACATGGCATCAGCCGGCTGGTGGCAGGTCACGCAACCGCGTCCGTTGCTACCGAGCGCTTCGAAAAAGGGATGACCGTCGGTTTCCACCGTACCCGCGGTATTTACCAGGCCGATACGGCCGTTAGGGTTGGCATATTCGATATAGGCCGGCAACGGTCTGTCGTCACCCGGCGCCCACCAGAGCGAGGAGCGGGCGTCGCCGGCTTGCTGCGCCAGCAGCGCCGTGGCACCCAGACTGACGACAGCGGCCGTCATGCAGATCATGACACGGGTTCGCCGGCGATTATTGTCGGGTTTGTTCATGCTCATTCCTGTCCACAGAAATATCAGTCACTTGATCTCGTAAAACTTGATGCGGATGGCCGGCACGCGATTGCCGTTTTCATCACGCGCCTCGCCGCTGGTGTCCAGTTCCAGGGAAGCCACAAAGGTACCACGTGTCAGCCAGTCATAGGGTTCCGGGGCTTCGAACCGCGGCCTGAAGAAACTGCGCTGGCCACCCTGTCCCGGTGCGCCGCAACTGAAGGATTCGTTGAGGATATGAATGATGGTGCCATCGTCGGCTTCCAGGAAATAATCGGCACTGAGCGTGCCGCAACCGCCGGCATAGCGCAGCTGGTAATCCCAGCCGCCGGGAATGACACGACCATTCAGGCGTGGCCCTGCTATCGTCCCGCCGGTGATCGGAATGTACTGCCGATGTCCCATTGCCGTTTCACCCTGGACGACGGCCGGTGCCAGGTGCACCCGTTCCTCGAATATGAACTCCACTTTCGGGAACAGCTCTTCTGCCGGCATGCTGCCCAACTCGGTAGCTGGTGGCTGGGCCAGGGTGCAGGCCGAGTAAATACTGCCGGCCATCAGGAGGGTTATTGCACGCATATCATATTCCTTCTTTTATAGCTGTCGTAGGAAAGGGTTTACTGTTCACTGGTCAGTCGTCTGCCAGCCGGGACATGCGTGCAGCCTTTTCGGCGTTCACGTCCGCGGTCCAGGCATCCAGCAGGCCGCGCAACCGGCGGATCTCCGCCTGCCCGGTATTGGTCAGGTCGTTGCGCTCACCCGGGTCTTCCCGCACATCGAACAGGAAGGCCGCGCCGGGGCCATCCATGACAAGCTTGAGGTCGCCGCTGCGTACCGCCGTGAACGTCGGGTTGCTGCGCCAGAACAGGGTTCTTTCCACGACCGGAGACTGGCCGCTTACGATCGGCAGCAGGTTGATGCCTTCCGGCACATACCCCACCGGCAGTTCGGCCCCGGCCAGGGCGAGGATAGTGGCGGTGAAATCCATGGTGATACCCACCTGCTCCGATACCTGGGCGGGAGGAATGACGCCCGGCCAGCGCATGATGGCCGGCACGCGGATGCCGCCTTCCCAGACCGACCACTTGCGATTGAACAGGGGTGCGTTGCGGGACAGCCACTCGCCGCCATTGTCGTTGGTGAAAATCACCAGGGTGTTGTCGTCGATTCCGGCCGCTTGCAAGGCGGCGAAAATCTCGCCCATGCCCTGGTCGACGCGCTCCAGCATGGCGACATAAGCTCCCCGCGTGCTGGTGCCCTGCTCGTGGGGTTGCAGATGGGCGGCGTTGCGAATCGCCACCGAGGGCATGTCGGGCACCTGGTACGGCCAGTGCGCGGCGTTGTACTGGATGGACAGGAAGAAAGGTGCATCCGCATGCTCGTTGATATAACGGATGGAACGCTGCGTGATCATGTCGGTCATGTAGCCTTCTTCCTCGATCAGCTGGCCGTTCTCCCACAGATCCGGCCCGCCTTCGCCGTTGGTATGCTGGTAATAGTCGGTGTAGCCGGCCTTGAAACCGAAGAAGTAATCGAAGCCGTGGGCCTCGGGCACTTCATCCGGCTCGTAGCCCAGGTGCCATTTGCCGACGAGCCCCGTGTTGTAACCGGCATTCTTCAGCAGGAACGGCAGGGAATGTCCTTCCGCCGCCAGGCCATGGCCGCCCCGGCTGGCGACAGTTTCCCCGCTCGATCCCAGTGGAAATTCCACGTCGTAGCGCTGCTGGTAGCGGCCGGTCATCAGGCCCGCACGCGTGGGGGAGCAAACCGGACCATTGGAATAGAAATCGGTGAAACGCACCCCTTCGGCGGCCATGCGATCCAGCACCGGTGTGCTCACATCTGGCGCACCGTAGCTGCCCAAATCACCGTAGCCGACATCATCGGTCATGATAAAGATGACATTGGGCCTGTCCGCCTGCGCCTGGATGCCGCCGCTGAGCAGCAGCGCCAGGCAAATGCTGAATCGTTTCATGTTGACCCCTGTTACTTTTTAATTGTTAACAGCTTACGGCAAGGCGTAGGCAATGATCTCGCCGCCGACATTGGCACCGGCGTGTGTGACCGACAATACGATGTACTGCTTGCCGTCGTGCATGAACGTCATCGGCGAACCGGTCTGCCGCGCCGGCATCTCGATGCGGCCCTCGATATCCTCGCCGGTGTCCTTGTCGTAGGCCCGCAGCAGCGCGACGGTTTCACCCTGCTCGTTGGTATGGGTGGCGCCCTCCCCGGCGATCACCATCGTGGCGGTGGTGAGCGTGCCGATGAAGATGCGGCCGTAAGAGCCGAGACGGTCGACATTTTCCACGCCGGCCAGGGCGGGATTGTTGCGAATGGCGTCTTCCGTCGTGCCATGGGTTTTCTGCCAGAGTATATCGCCGGTGTTCATGTCGTAGGCCGTGATGCGGTCATAGGGCGGCTTGATCAGCGGAATGGTTCCCTGCAGGAAGGTGCTGACGCGGCGCGCACCCAGGCCGCCGGCCGGTGCCAGGTTTGGCGGCGGGGCCACGGTCTGCGGCGCACCACCATCCGGGCCGCGATTGAACGGTTCCATGTCTTCCGGCGTGTTGACCAGTTCCATGAGTTGCGTGTGCGAGTGGATATACAGCCTGTTGGTGACCGGGTCGAAACTGCCGCCCGGCCAGTTGGCACCGCCCACGGCGTGGGGCAGCATCAGGGTGGCGAGCGGACCGCCGGGGCGTCCCACGGCCGGCGGCGTGAAGATCGGCCCAAGCTGGAATTGCTCGATGACCTGCTCCGCTTCGGCCCGGAGTGCCGGCGTCAGGTCGTTGAGATCGTCCCGGCTCACGCCCTGCCGGTCGAACGGCAGCGGCCAGGTGGGAAACGGCTGGGTCGCACTGGTCTCCTCGTAAGGCGCTTCCGATTGCGGCACGGCGCGCTCCTCGATCGGCCAGATCGGCTCGCCGGTTTCGCGGTTGAGCACGTACAGGAAAGCCTGCTTGCTCGGTTGCGCCACCGCCTTGATGGTGCGACCGTCCATTTGCAAGTCGAACAGGATCGGCGCGCAGGGCAGGTCCCAGTCCCACAGGCCGTGGTGGACGAACTGGTAATGCCATTTGCGCTCGCCGGTATTCACATCCACTGCGACCAGGGATTCACCGAACAGGCCATCGCCGGGTCGGTTGTAGCCGTTGTAATCCGCCACCGGCATTTCCACCGGCAGGTAGACCAGGCCCAGTTCCGGGTCGGCACTTATCTGGGCCCACACACCGGCATTGCCGTTTTCCTCCGCCGTACCGTTCCAGGTGTCATAGCCGAATTCGCCACGCAGGGGAATGGTGTGAAATATCCACAGGCGCTCGCCGGTGCGAATGTCGTAACCCCGCACATACCCTTTCGCGCTCCAGGTACTGCGCACATCGCCGGTCGGCCGGTGGGCGGCACCAATGACGATGACATCCCCCACCACCAGGGGTGTGGCATTGAGGCCGATGCCGGGATCGAGCGGGTCGAGGTCCTGGTCGAAATTCTGTTTCAGGTCGACCGCGCCGTTGTCGCCGAAGCTTTCGATCTTCTCGCCGGTATTGGCATCGAGGGCGATCAGGCGGTAGCCCGGCGTAACATAGAGAATACGCTGGTCGCTGCCGTCCGCGCTTTGCCACCAGGACAGTCCACGTCCCGCACCCGGTCGTGCGGCAACGACACCGCGTTCCCCTTCGTCTTCCCGGTGCATCCAGACCAGTTCACCGGTGGCGGGATCCATGGCAATGACTGACCGGCGCCAGCCGGCGGTGGTGTACAGCAGATTGTTGACGTACAGCGGCGTGGCGCCGTAGAGGCCGTCAGGACGGGGACCGAGAAAATCCGTGCGCAGGCTCCAGGCCACGCGCAGGTCTTTGAAATTGTCCGCGTTGATCTGGTCGAGCGGTGAATAGCGATGACTCGCCAGGTTGGAACCGTACGTGGTCCATTCACCGGCGGCCTGCTCTGGGGTAATGACAGACTGTGCAATCACCGGCGTCACCGCGAACACGGCCGGGATAACCCATGCCGCCAGTGTTGTCCTGTAAATACGCGATCGACTCATCACTCTCTCCTGTCTTCACTCGCCAAGGGGCGGTAATTCAAATGTCATGCCTGAAAGGACATCCTGTTCCGCAGGCAACTCGACATCACCCAGCGGCAGGCCGTTGTACCAGAGCACATAAGACAGGGTGTCCACGAGCTCCTGTCGCGATAGTGTGCCCGGTTTGTCCGGCGGCATTGTCATCATGCGCTCAACCAGCGCCCACAACGTTTCTCCCCGCCAGTTGCTGCCAAACTGCGGACCGGTAAGCGGCGGCGCCTGGTCCACACCGTTCATCGATTCACCATGGCAGGCGAGACAGTGCTGGTAATACACGGCCTGGCCGCGCACCGCCTGGGTTTCGTTGAAAGCACCCGCCAGCAGTGCATCCTGCGCGAATGCAGCCATAACCAGACTGACAGACAGGAAAACCGGGAGTAACGCCTTTACCATCCTGAACATCTAATTACTCCGGCATGCCTTCCAGTATTATTCGGCGGCTTCGGCAATTCGTGCACCCAGCGCGCATTCCTCCGCCACCTTCACGTAACGCAGCACGGCATCGTTGCCGATGACATAGGGATGCGGGGTTCCCGGCTGGCGCTGATCAAGCGCCGGGAGTTTCACGGTGGAGCCGTCGTAGGCGGTATGGTTCGACAGGATGATATCGACACCGGCGCCACCGATCACACCCTGGAAGTACACGGCGGAGCGGGCGTAATCGCGCAATCGCAAATCACGCGGATCAGCCGGGTCATCGCGGAAGTTGAACAGGGTGCCGCCCCAGACCGCCGCCAGATGCTCCTCACCGTTGTCATGTACGGGCAGCAATGTGGAAATGGTGCCATGGGTATGGCCGGGAGTGAGGAAGGTTTGCACGGTATGGT
Source organism: Pseudomonadales bacterium (assembly GCA_023257855.1). Lineage (GTDB taxonomy): Bacteria > Pseudomonadota > Gammaproteobacteria > Pseudomonadales > Pseudohongiellaceae > Eutrophocola. The sequence goes on from JALRBG010000046.1 coordinate 5,825, forward strand.
CACCCAAGGTGAGCTTCATGCCGTCGGTGGCGACGATGTCGCGGGTAGCCTTGATCGCTTCGCGGCCGGAATTTTCATACAGGTCCCAGTCGGCGGCCGACATGACGACACGCGCACCGTACTTTTGCTGCAGGATGCCCGCGCCGCCGGAATGGTCGCCGTGGGCATGGCTGATGATGACGTACTTGATTTCGGCAGGATCGATGCCGAGCTTGCGCAATCCGTCGATGGCCTCGGCTTCAACGGAATAATCGAAAATGGAGTCGACCAGGATGATGCCTTCCGAGGTGCGCAGTCCCCAGATGGAGAACACGGTCTGGCCAAGGAAGAACAGATCATCGAACACCTGCACGGGTTCGGCATACCAGTCGCGTTCGGGGTCGTTGGAGGGCAGCGCACGCGGCACCTCGCCGGTGACCGGCGCGGCGCCGGTATACTCGATGGGACCGGCACACAACTGGCCGAACACGAAGGCATGATCATCACCGGCCAGCACGCGCGCCCTTTCCACATGGGCGAGCACCTCGGATGTCACATCCTGCCCGAGCACTGCAGGAGACAAGTGCACCAACTGGCACGTCAACACGGTCGCAGCCAGGATTCTTGAATTCATGATTTTCCCCCAGTCCTTTTTTAGTTTTTTTATAAGACTTTTGATGTCCGGCTGGCAATAATGACTACATTCCGGTTGATCTTCAAGCAGGTAGCCGGCGCGTTTATTCCGGCCTCGTCCTATTGCGGATGCAGCTGCACGATATTGCCGTCCGGGTCCTGAATCCGCAGCAACTGGTCGTTGCCGGGCACGGCCAGGATGGTGCCACCGAGGGCTTCGACCCCTGCACTCACGGCGACGCGGTCGAAGGAATCGACCTTGATCCCGAACAGCACGATGCCCGGCTCCTGCCCGAACTCGTAACGGGCCTGCTCGAGATAGAGTCGTGTGCCAGAGTCAGGGAACTCGAAATACGCCCGGCTTCTGTCCGGCGTCCAGGCATGGGTGCCGTAGAGGATGCCGTACCAGTCCAACGCCCTTTCCAGATCGCGTACACGCAACAGGACGCTTTGCACGCCGTGGGGGGTAACGAGTCCCTGGTGCCAGGGCACCAGTTGCGAAGGGTTGGCCGCCGTCACCAGCGTGTCCGGCGCCGGCAGGAACTGGATTTCAATGCCGTCGGGATCGCTGAACAACGCACCGAAACCCCGTGAGCCCGGGAACTCGCCAAAGCCGCCGGCGGCAAACTGCTCACCCAGTTCGGTCATGATCGCTTCGCCGTCACGGCGCCAGTCATGCACCGAGGTACAGAAATGGCCGATGTAACTGCCACGGCCGTTGGAAGCGCCCACGGCGATATAGCCTACCTCACGCGCTTCATTGAGCGGACTCAGCAACACGAAATAACGGTAGCCGCCCCGGAATTCCTGGGCGTGCAATTCCGTATTGAACAGACCCATGTAAAACCGGGTGGTAGCTTCCACATCGGGAACGATCACATCCAGGTGATCCAGGCCCGGCGTGCGCAGCGGCAATACGCTGCTTTGTGCCAGCGCAAAAGGCGATACCGGCGCAGCCATCGCGGCCATGCCCAGCAACACGTTGCGGCGATTGACGTTCATGGTGAATCTCCTGGTTTTTATTATTTGGGATCAGCGCCGGTTTTTTCGGCGAGCAGGCTTTCGATCAGGGCTACGGTCTCCGGACGATCCACCGGCGGATGCGTGGCGAGGAAAACACCGTGCGCCCAGGTCACCGGAGTGCGCCCGACGTTATCGGCGATATCGAGTCGGGCACCGTTGGCCGCCAGCCAGCGAATGATGTCGTCAAGGCCGCGGTTGGCAGCGCCATGTACGGCGGCCAGGCCAAGGGAATTCTGTGCATTGATGTCGTTGCCGAGTGCATGAGCCAGTTTCACCGCTTCGAGCAGGGCCTCGGGCCCTTCATCGTAGGTCTGGGCGACGGTCCAGTTGACACCGGCAGCGGCCATCAGCGGCGTGGTGCCGTTGGCGGAGGTGATATTGGGATCGGCGCCGTATTCCAGCAACAGTTTCATGGTGGTCACGTCACCGGACAAGGCGGCGCGGTGAAACGCAGTCTGGCCGGTGACATCGTTCCACTGCAGGTTGCCCAGGCGGGTGATCCACCGCCGCACCGGCAGCACTTCCGCGATGCGCACATTGGCGTTGGCGCCGCGTTCTAGCAGGCCGCGAACCAGGGCCAGCGCCGCCTCGCGATTGATGCCGTTATCACTGACGGGTCCGCGCATTTCAACATTGCGCAAATCGACGGCGGCATACAGCGGGCTCTGGCCAAACCAGTCGGTGGCGTTGATATCGGCACCCTGTTCGATCAGGTACCAGGCAACCTCGAGATGCTCGGTGGCAACGCCCGGCTGTACGGCAACCGTAGCGTTGATGATGGCGGTCAACAGCGGCGTATCCCCGTTGGCGTCCACCGCCTCCAGGTCGGCACCCGCTTCCACCAGCAGTTTGGTGATGGCCAGGTCACCCTGACGCGCCGCATACAGCAAGGGGGTCTTGGCGCCGCCGACGGCTTCACGCTGGCCACGCTCGGGATATCCCCCCCAGTTAACGCCAACGCCGTGGGATGCACGGACGTTTTCCGGCAAGCGCCACTCCGGCGGCTCACCGGCCAGGCTTTGTGTATTCACATCGGCCCCGGCCTCCAGCAGTAATGCCACCACTTCAGGTGAGCGGGAACGCACACCGATCATCAGGGCGGTCTGGTCGCGGTGCGGTTCGCGATAATCCACATCGACGCCGGCTTCAAGGATCGCCTTGACGACCTCCGGTGAACCGCTGCGTGCCGCCTGCATCAGGGGAGTTTCACCCGCCACATCTGGCGTATTGGTATCAGCGCCGTGAACAAGCAGCAACTGCACCATGTCGGCGTCGCGATTTTCCATCGCCAGGCTTAGTGCCGACACCCCGAGCCCGTTCGCTTGATTGACGTTCGCACCGGCATCCAGCAAACGTTTGGCCAGGTCCAGTTCCTCGTAATGGACAAGCCAGTGCAAGGCGGGTGTCGCATGGGGCCCCAGCGCATTGACATCGGCACCGCGTTCAGCCAGCAACTGGCGGACCACTTCCATTTCACGCTGCATGGCGGCAACCGGCAGCCGCTCGTCCGCCTGCACTGCCAGGGGCAGCAATACACTACCCAATGCAGCGATCCAGCAAATGTGTCGTTTCATCACTTTGCCCTCAGATAGTCAGGACGGCGGTACTGTCGCCGAAGGAGTCCGCCGGGATATCCAGCTTGTCGAGCATGCCCGCCAGCAGGTTGGCCATGGTGGTCCCGCGACCGGCATGGATGTGGCGTCCGCCTTGCAGACGACCGGAAGCGCCACCAGCCAGCAGCAACGGCAACGGGTCGTGGTCGTGCTGGTTGGAGTTGCTCATGCCGCTGCCGTACAGCACCATGGAATGATCCAGCAGGGTGCCGTCGCCATCCGGCGTTTCACTGAGTTTCTGCAGGAAATAGGCGATGGTCGAACGGGTATGGAAGGCATTGAGCTGTGCCAGCCGTTCGATGTTCGCAGGAACCTCTGAGTGATGCGACAGGTTGTGGAAGGGTTCGTTGACACCGCTCTCGCCGTATACCCGGTTGCTTACCTCCCGGGCAACCATGAACGTGGAAATGCGCGTGATCTCCGCCTGCCAGGCCAGCGTCAGCAAATCGAACATCAGTTTCGAATGGGCGACAAAGCTGTCAGGGATGCCTATCGGCTTGCCCGGGACATCGAGATCGTTGACACCGGAAGCACTGGCCAGCTGCAGGCGCCGCTCGATCTCGCGCACGTCCTCAAGGTAGCGCTCCAGGCGTGACTGGTCGGCGGCAGGCAACGTGCGCTGCAAACGGGCAACGTCATCCACGACGGCATCCAGCAAACTCTGCTTGAGTTCGGCGCGCGCGAGTCGTTCCTCGGCGGTACTGCCGTCGCCAAAGAGGCGCTCAAACACGATCTGCGGATTCTGCTCCATCGGTAATGGCGTCTCCGGCGACTGCCAGGAAATGGAACTGCCGTCTTCGAGCGACAGTTCCAGCGAGGGAATCGGCGTGTCCTGGCCGATGTACTGGGAAACAAACTGGTCAAAGGACGTGGGTGACGGTCCCGTGCCGACCGGCACGTTGGTAAGCCATGTGGCTGAAGAACGGGTATGGTTGGCACCGGCGGAGGCATCATCACCATAGGCGGCCGGAAGGCGCAGGTCACTGATCACATTGAGGCGATCGCGAAATGGTTCGAGGGATTTCAGGGTTTGCGGGAATTCGAATCCCGTCCCCTCGGTGGTGGGCGTCCAGTACTTCATCACCGCGCCATGGGCGATATAGATGCAGGCAAGGCGCGTCGTCGGTGTCGCCAGGTTCTGGGCGGCAACCCCGGCCGGAATCATCGATTCCAGCAGCGGCAAGGCGATGACACTACCGCCGCCGCGAATGAAATGGCGGCGGGACAGGTGTTTTTTGGTGAGGAAATTCATGATGGTTCTCCCGGCTCGATCAACGTCCTGCCACGTCCGTGGCAGGAGCTTCGGCAATTTTCAGGCGAAAGGGGTCACTTTCCACGATACCCAGGACGATATCAGAAAAACGGTAATTGTTTTCAGCGGACTTCCCGGCGATCTGGCGCACAGCCGCCATATCGTGTGCATGCAAGTGCCGGCCGAGCGCATAACTCAGCATTTTTTCAATAAAGCTTGAAGCCACGGCATCACCCCTTTCAAGCAGGGCATTGCGTAAACTCACCGGGCCGTCGATGGCGGTGCCGTCGATAAGGTTGGTCTGGGTATCCAGGTCGAACCCGTTTTCCTGTGTCCGCCAGCGGCCGACCAGATCGAAATTCTCCAGGGCCAGGCCAATCGGGTCCATGATCTGGTGGCAGGATGCGCACGTCGGATTGGCCCGGTGCAGTTCCAGGCGGTCACGCAGGGTATTGACCTCGACACCCGGCTCTGCACTTTCCTTGGTCAGGTCGGTTTCCACACCCGGTGGCGGGGTGGGCACGGGCGCGCCCATCAGGTCTTCCACGATCCAGGCGCCACGAACGACCGGCGAGGTCCGGTTGGCTACCGAGGTGGCGGTCAGGATGCTGCCATGTCCGAGCAGGCCCCGGCGCGGGCTGTCAGCCGGCAACGGCACCCGGCGCATATACTCACCACGGACCCCGCTGATGCCGTAATGGGCGGCCAGCTGGCTGTTCAGCCAGGTGTAATCACTGTCGAGCAGGTCAAGTATGCCGCGGTCCTGGCGCATGATGTCCAGGAACAGCAATTCGGTTTCCTGTTTGAAGGCGTCCCGCAACTGCGCATTGAACGCCCTGTCATCGGGTTCGGCATTAACCAGTTCACGCAGCATCAACCACTGCCCGGCAAAGTTTCGGACCAGCGCTTGCGCCTTGTCATCACGCAACATGCGCCGCACCTGGGATTCAAGCACATCGCTCTCGTGCAGGCGCCCGGTGCCGGCCACCTCAAGCAGCTCGGCATCAGGAATGCTGCTCCACAGGAAAAAAGACAGGCGCGATGCCAGCTCGAAATCGTTGATGGCGTAGATGGAACCCGGTGCCATGTTCGCCGGTTCGTCTTCGACCTGGTACAGGAAGCGCGGGTCCATCAGCAACCGGGCGATGGCATACTGGATGCCCATCTCGAAACCGTCCAGCGCCTCGCCCTTGCCATAAAATGCGAGCAACTCATTCACTTCATCGGAGTCGGATGCCACCGGCCGGCGCCAGGCCCGGGTAGCCAGCCGGGTCAGGATTTCGCGGGCGCAGGCGCTGGCTTCTGTTTCGGTCCGGGGATAGCAACTGAAAATCGCGCGCCGGCTGGGCGTGTCGCCGGCGCCGCTGATGTCGAACGGTCCGTTGATCCTGATGCTGTTGATCGAACCCAGGATATTGTAATTGTCAAAATAGTCATCAACGCCGATGCATCGCTCGACATCTTGCAGGGCCACGGCAATGGTGTGGGCGCCGGCACTGATAGGCAGCTGGAAGCTTTGGGAATCTTCCAGTTCCAGCAGCTCACCATCGATACTCACCACCACAGCATAGTTTTCGTTACAAAAGGCATTGCCGCCGAAAAACCCGCCACCGGCAACGCCAATATCAAACTGGTAGCGTGCATCGAGCGGGAAGTTATGGGTGACCGCCAGGCCGTCCCGCGTTCCCAGCGGCAAGCCCTCTGTGGTCCCGGTGCTGGCGTCAAACGCGGCTTCGGAAGGTATCAGGGACAGATCACCAACGGCCTCACGGCTGATGCGCATGGCCACACTGGCGTAGGCGTCGATCAGCGTCGGCGACACGCTGAGCAGGTCGATATTGTTGTCAAATCCCTCGCCGGCCGACTCTGCCGGAATGGCTTCAATAATATGCACGGCATCGAACTGCAGCAGGTCACGAATTGCATTCTGGTACTCCTGGCGGTTGAGCCTGGCCAGTCCCTCACTGCCGGGATCGGGATCCAGTGAGTATTCGGCGTCCAGCGCTGTGCCCAACCCATGAGTGAACGTGTCCAGCTCGGTGCGGGGCGGACGCGGTTTGCCGGCGGGAGGCATCATCCCGGTGCGCACCTTGCGAATGACAAGCTCCCAGGTGTCCGCATCCCCCGCCAGGAAATCGCGGGGCATCAGGTCGAACGCGGTGTTACCGGCAAAGTCATTCAGGTTGTGGCATTCGGTGCAATACTCATCAACCAGACTCCAGTTGATATCCGGCTGTGCCAGGGCAGCATTGGTCAGCAATCCCGCAATGGCCAACAGGCACCAGTACCGGATTGGCCGGCGGTCGGAATGATTTTTGTAATGGGTGGTGAAACTCAAGTAATAACGCCTTTCAATTGCAATGGATGTTTTCATAAAAAGTTGTACTGCATGCCGCGCAGTGATCATTCAGCAGATATGTGCTCCCTGAACGGCCAGGTACAGGGAGTACAGTGACTGGCTGGCGGTCATGAACAGGCGGTTGCGTTTCTGGCCGCCGAAGCAGATGTTCGCACAGACTTCCGGCAAACGGACCATGCCTATCTGGTCGCCCTCCGGCGATACCACCATCACGCCGGGATTGGCGCCCGCCCAGACATTGCCGCGGGCATCGCAGCGGATGCCGTCCGGTCCGGAACGCGTACCGCCCGGCCCTGTCATGCGCACCAGCGTGCGACCGTTGCGCAGCCGTGTACTGTCCACGTCGAACACGCGGGTCTCGCCACGATCAGCCACGTACAGCAATGAATAGTCGGGGGAGAAGCACAAGCCGTTCGGCATGGTGGCGTCATCGGTGACCTTGGCGATGCGGCCGCTCTGGGCGTCGACACGATAGATGGCGGGTGCGATTTCGGACTCGGCAGGATTGCCCTCGTAGGGTGTGCTGATACCGAAGATCGGGTCAGTGAACCAGATGCTGCCGTCGGGATGGACGACCACGTCGTTGGGCGAATTCAGGCGCTTGCCTTCGAAACTGTCGGCGATGACGGTGATCGTGCCGTCAGGTTCGTAGCGCGCCACGCGGCGGTTACCGTGCTCGCAGGCGATCTGGCGCCCCTGGAAGTCGAAGGTGTTGCCGTTGCTGTTGCCGGAAGGATTGCGGAAGGTCGTAACCTGCTTGTCATCCTCCAGCCAGCGCATCTGGACGTTATTGGGAATATCGCTCCACACCAGGTATTTGCCGACACCGTTCCAGGCCGGGCCTTCCGCCCATAGCGTGCCGGTATGCAGGCGCTGGATCGGTGAATTGAACTGCACCAGGGCGCGGAAGCGCGGATCCAGGGCGATGACATCGGGGTCGGGATATTTCAGCGGTGCGTTGCCGGACCAGTCGCGCGGCTCTGGCAACGGTGCAATAGTTTCCAGGTCCGGCATCGGGCCGCCGGGCTGGGCCAGCAGGTATTTCGGTGTAAAGGGCAGCACAGTTGCACCTGCGATGACCTTGAGCACCTTGCGGCGGCGCCAGTTGTTTTTCGGTGTACTGCTCATGCTTGCTGCCCTCCCGCAATCTGGCTGCCTTCAACAGGGTCTGTAGAGGTTTACAGTACCACTGTTAAACTGCTTTCATTTCATGGTTGTAAACCATAATATCCGGGCATGACAGTCTTTAAAAGAGACTTTTTCCATGCATTCGCCAATCTTCAGGGGAACCACCAATGTCCATAACAAGAATTGATAAACGCCAGTCCCTGCTGCATGTCATCCGCCCCTGGCTGATCATGCTTGGCTTCGGCTGCGGCGCCCTGCCCCTGCAGGCCGCTGACGCACAATTGTTTAATACAGTGAAGCTGAAACTGCAGGCAGGTGAGCAGGTTGTCGGCGGCACCGTGACCACTGCCGACCTCAACATCTACTGCGCGATGGCGTCATCCGGCTTCGATTTCCTCTGGATCGAGATGCAGCACTCGCCGCTGACCTACCAGGAAGTGGCCACCATGATCCGCGCTTGCCCGGGTCCGGCGATTCCATTCATTCGCGTACCCACCGACAGCGAGGGCGATATCCAGAAAGCCGTCGACATCGGTGCCCTCGGTGTCATCGTGCCCATGGTCGACACCGTCGAGAAAATCAGTAATGCCATCACCTACGCCAAGTTCCCGCCGGTCGGCAAACGCAGCCAGGGTGGCGGGCAGTACGGCGCTATCTGGGGACGGGACTACCGGCAACTGGCCAACGACAACATCATGATCGTGGCCATGATCGAAAACCCCGCCGGCGTTGAAATTGCCGACCAGATTGCCGCGCTGGAACAGGTGGACGTGGTGTTCGCCGCCAGCTCCGATATCGGCAGCTTCACCGGCCTGCGCCAGGGCGATGCCGCCTACGAGGCACTGGTCACGCGCATCAAGGACGCCACGCTCGCCGCCGGCAAATACGTGGCTGGCCCTTCCGCCTGGAAGGACACCCGCGAAGGCTATACCTTCTTTCAGGGACCGCCCGATACGGCGCTGGTGCGCATGGGCGCACAGCAGAGCCTGCAGGGCAGCATGGGCAGCAACCAGCCGCGCGGCGTTGCGCCCATCGAAGGCCTTGAAGACTGATTGAGCCTGAAAAATCAGGCTGATGACTTGCCAATCTCCAGGGACGAATATTTCAAAGTAGCCTTTAAAACATCAATTCGACATACCCCAGCGCGCAACGGTCTTTTTTTCCATCAGCTTGAACACCATGTTCTCGACGATCAGCCCGAACAGGATTACGGTCAGCAATCCCGCGAACACGTCAGGAATCAGCAGCTGGTTCTTGCGTTCAAAGATGTACCAGCCTAGACCGCCTTCCCCCGACGTGGAGCCGAACACCAGTTCGGCGGCAATCAGCGTACGCCAGGCAAACGCCCAGCCTATCTTGAGGCCGGTGAGGATGCTGGGAAAGGCGCCGGGAATGAGGATGCGCACCACGTAGCGCATACCGGTAAGGCCATAATTCTGCCCCACCATGCGCAGTGTGCGACTGACTTCCCTGAAACCCGAATGGGTGTTCAGAGCGACCGCCCAAAGCACCGCATGGATCAGCACGAAGATGACGCTGCCCTCACCCAGCCCGAACCAGATGAGCGCAAGCGGCAGGAGTGCGATGGACGGCAAGGGATTGAACATGGCGGTGAGTGTTTCAAGCAGGTCGGCGCCGATACGCGTGGCGCTGGCGAAGGCGGTAAGCACCGCGGCGATGGCGAGACCTGCCAGGTAGCCCTTCAGCAGCAATGTGATCGTGTACACCGTGGCCTGGGGCAAATCGCCCGAGGCGATGTCCTGCAACATGGCCACGACCGTGCTGGTAAAGGTCGGCAGTACCAGCGCGTTATCCAGTGTGCGGGCATAGCCTTCCCAGATGACAGCGATCAGCACCAGCAGCAGCGATTTGCGCACCGCGGCGTTGTCGATGAGCCTCGCCGCCACCGAGCGTGCAGGCGCCTCGATGGCCGCGGGCACGGCTTCAGGCTCGTAGAACAGTTCCGTTCTGGTGGAATTACTCATGGGAGGCTCCTCCGTCGAGCTGCTTGCCGAACAGCATTTCCTGGATGCGCGTGGACAGGTGCTTGCCGGATGCGTCTTCAGTGTCCTGGCCGTCGCAGTTGATTTCCGCCCGCGCCTGTCCCGGGTGCGGAGTCAGCAGCAGGATGCGTGTGCCAATTCGAATCGCTTCGGCGATGGAATGGGTAACGAACAACACCGTCGATCGGGTTTCGGCACAGAGCAGGAGCAACTCTTCCTGCATACGATCGCGCGTCAGCGCGTCGAGCGCCGCGAAGGGCTCGTCCATCAGCAGGATCTCCGGCTCCATGGCCATGGCGCGCGCGATGGCCACGCGCTGCTTCATGCCGCCGGACAGCGTGTGCGGGTAACTGTCGGCAAACTTGCCCAGGCCGACCTTGTCGATATACATGTCGGCACGATCTGCTGCCTCGGCGCTGTTCATGCCGGTAGTGGTCAACGGGAAGGTGATATTGCCGCGCACGGTTTTCCACGGCAGCAACTGGTCGAACTCCTGGAAGACGAAGGCGCGATCGGGCCCTGGCGCAGTGACGGTCGAGCCTGACAGGGTGATTTCCCCGGCAACCGGCTGCATGAAACCGCCAACGGCCTTGAGCAGTGTCGATTTGCCGCAACCGGACGGGCCCAGCAATACGAAGCGGTCGGACTGGTGTACATCGAAGCTCAGCCGGTGCACCGCGGTGACCACCCTGTCCTCAAGCGGGTATTGCAGGGTGACATCCCTGACGGTCAGGAGCGGCTGGCCGGGATCAAAGGGGTCAGAGTAAGTTGATTCCGATGTTTGATTGCTAACTGCCACGTTCTACGCCCATAGTGAAATCAACTTACTCTGACCCCTTTGATCCTAGCTGCCGGGCAGGTCATGGATATCGTCGAAGAAAAAATCGCGCCAGGAGGCAGCCTCGCGTCCGAGCGTGCCGATGCTGCGCATGAAGTCGGCGTAGCGTTTGACGTTTTGCGGCGTCGACGTGAAATGAATGTCAGGGTCCTGCAGCATGGCCGCGATCTCCTCCACCGGCAAACCGGCATTGCCGTTCACGCTGACCAGCACATCGGCTGCGGCAGCCGGCTCGCGCTGAATGAACTGCTGGGCTTCCTCCAGTGCCGCGATGACGGCGGCAACCACTTCGGGGTTGGCGTCATGATACGCCGCGGTAGTGGATAGCATGGTGAATGTCGTGGCGCCGCCCATCACCTGGTCGGTGGTCATGATGGTACGAATCTGTGGGTCCTGCCGCTCGCGCTGGTGAAACGGTGGCGAGGTGAAGTGCGCGGTGATGTCGCCGGCACCGGACAGCATGGCGACGACACCGTCCGGGTGCGCCATACTCACGGTGTAGCGGTCATAATGTTCGGCATCCGCGATGCCGTATTGTTCGGCCGCCACCATCTGCATCACGATCGCGGGAATGGACACCTTGATGGCCGTTACCGCGATCTTGTCCTGCGCCGAAATCATATCCAGTGAGTTAAAGGTCGCAGAGCGTGTGTTTAGGTACATGGGTAGCGCACTCATGGCGGCCACGCCCCTGACATCCAGCGAATCGCGGGTTCTGTCCCACAGGGTAAGAAAGGCGGGCGGTCCCGCCGCGATGAAATCCACCGAGCGCGACAGCAGTGCATCGTTCATGGCCGACGGACCGCCGAGGTCGATCCACTGCACCTGGAAATTCTCCAGTCCGGCCTGACCGGCATGTTTTTCGATGAGGCCCTGCTCCTGCATGACATGCAGCGGCAGGAAGCCTACGCCGCCGGCGCCAAGCGGAATGCGCACGACGGTGCCCGTCTCGTCATTGTCGCCGCAGCCTGCAAGGAGTAGGAAGAAAGCAGATAGCAGTATGCTTTTCATGAACGTGTTCACGGCGCGCTCAACCTGACGAGGTCGCCGGCATCGGCCACATCTTCCAGACCCCAGCACAGCGCGATGAGTTTTTCGGCGCGTTCAGCAGGCAGCGCCAGGATCGCCTGGTCGCGGAATTTTTCATCGAGGAATGCATTGCTCAGCGGCCGGTGAATGTTGCCAAGGGACTGCTCGACAAAGAGCGTCAGTGTTTCACCGTTTTGCAGATCTACCTCGATGGCACACTGATCCTCCGTGACGCTGTCATCCGCCGCGGCCGTGACCAGCTCACGGATGCGCTTGATATCAGGATCGTTGACGGCATCCATGGTGAATTCCTGGATGCCGCCCTTGCCGCGCACCAGGCCAATGGCACAGGCGTGATAGATGGAATACTTGCTTTGCAGTTCGCGGTACAGGTCGCGCTTGTTGCACAGGTCCAGCACCAGCGGGGCGACGCGCACCCGCACTGCCTTTACCTGTTTCGGGTCGAGCTGAACTTGCACGCTACCCTCACCGTCTAATTTCGAATTTTTACGAACTGTCGGAAAAGGTAATGTTTCAACCGTTGTCATACATGGACTCCCTCAAATACGCCTTCGAGGCGGTCTTCTAATTCTTCGCTTGCGAGGCGAAGGGCTTTTAATGTTTCGGCATCGGGCTGCCAGTAGTTGCGCTCACACGCTTCCAGCAAACGATTCGCGACGCGAGCGGAAGCGGTGGGATTCAATTGCGCCAAGCGGTTGCGCATGGCGGGATCCAACATGAAGGTTTCCGATAACTGCTTGTAAATCCAGGGCTGCACCTGACCGGTGGTGGCTGACCAACCCATCGTGTTCATCATGTGGGTCTCAAGCTGACGCACGCCCTCATAACCGTGCTCCAACATGCCCTCGTACCACTTGGGGTTCAGCATGCGGGTGCGGGTCTCAAGTGCAACCTGCTCGTCGAGCGTTCGCACCGACGCGTTGCCGGTTGTTTGGTCGCCGATGAACACGGGCGGTGCCTTGCCGCCCTGCGCGACCTTGACTGCCTGCGTGATGCCGCCCAAGGTGTCGAAGTAGTTATCAAC
>JALRBG010000128.1 GCA_023257855.1 Pseudomonadales bacterium
TGCCGCCCTGGATCATGAAGCCGTCGATGACGCGATGGAACACGAGACCATCATACAGGGGCACCAGGAATTGCAGTCCGGTATCGGGATCGATCCAGGGTTTGGTGCCCTCGGCCAGACCGAGAAAATTCTCCACGGTGAGCGGAGCTTCTTCCGGAAACAGTTCCAGGATCATGGAGCCCATGGTCGTGCGTATTTCCACCACGGGGTTGTTGAAATCCTCGCGGCTGAAGAAGGCTGTTGCGGTTGGCGTGGGCTGGACGGGCGTATCGAGAGTAACGCTGACAGCGGGGGTGGCTGCACCGGCAAGGGGCGGCAGGAATTCACTGGTCGGAATAGGCTGGGAGAAAACCAGGGGGCTGTACAACAGGATCAGCAGGAAGCGTATGAATGGGGACATACTGCGGATCACCCGGTTTTCAGGGGGTGGTCGGCCGGCAGGGTGCGCTCCATCCAGAGGGCCAGCTTGTGCTTCATGTGGATGACGTCCTCGTGAGTTTTTGCCAGGGGCTGTATCAGGTTGTCCCGCACCAGCAGGGCATAGATGGCACGCACTTTCATGTCGGCATGGTCGTCCGGATCGAATTTCCCGGCGCCGCGTTTCTCGAAATAGGCGGAGCCGATGCGGATGGCTTCGCCCAGCAACTCCTTCTCGTTCTTGATTTTCTTGATCGCGGACATGGGGGCGAGTCTAGCATATAAATCTGGTGCCAGCCGTTCCTGGAAAGGGGTAAAACCGGAGCGCCAAAGGTCGGCACGGCAAGGCCCGTTGCCGACCAGCCAGGCTTCAGTCTTTAGTCGACTTTTACGGCCCTGCCTTGCGCCCATTGCCGCAGCCAGGCCACTTTTTCCGTCATGGTCACCGACAGGGGATAGGTGTTGCCGATTTCCTGCATCAGCAGATCCTGGTTCAGGGTGAGGTCTTCGCTGAGGGCCGCATACAGGCCGGAAACGACGGCCTGCTCGATCTCGGCCCCGGAGAAGCCTTTGGTGGCAGCAACCAGTGCCGGTATGTCGAAGGTTGCCGGGTCCAGGCTGCGCCTGGCGAGGTGGATGCTGAAGATTTTTTCCCGGACGACCGGGTCAGGCAGGTCGACAAAAAAGATTTCATCCAGGCGGCCCTTGCGCACCAGTTAAGGCGGCAGGGATTCGATGTCGTTGGAGGTTGCAACCAGGAAGACCTTTTCCTTGCGCTCCGCCATCCAGGTAAGCAGTGTGCCCAGGATGCGTTTCGATGTACCTTCATCGGATTCTGAAGTGGACAGGCCTTTCTCGATCTCGTCCATCCACAGGATGCAGGGCTGCATCAGCCCGGCGGTCTTCAAGGCGCCGCGCAGGTTCTTTTCCGTTTACCCGTGATACTTGTTTTACATACTGCCGAAATCCAGGCGCAGAAGCGGCACGCCGAAGATGCCGGCCACAGTCTTTGCCGCCAGGCTCTTGCCGCAACCCTGCACCCCGAGCAGCATCATCCCCTTCGGCGCATCGAGGCCGGGCACTTCCCGGTCGCCCAGGAACACGTCCCGGCGCAGTTTCAGCCAGTGCTTGAGTTTTTCCTGGCCGCCCAGGTCGGAGAATTGCGCAGTGTCGTATTCGAAATGCAGTACGCTGTCCTGGTCGAGCAGTTCGTACTTGGCCTTCATCACACCTGGCAGGTCGCTCTCGTCGATGGCGCCGTCGTCGAAGATGGCATTGTGTGCCAGCTTGCGGACGTGGTGTCGGGACAGGCCCTTGAGATTCTTGACCAGGTTATCGATGAGCTTTTGGCTGGAGTTGACCCGCTTGCCGTTCTTGCGGCGCCAGTCCATCGCGATGGCGTTGACGATGTCGAGAATCTCGTCGTCATCCGGCATTGACCACTCGATGTGCCGGGCGAAATGCGCGATCTCGTCGGGCAGGGCGATCTTGTGGCTGATCAGCACGATGGTGTGGTGACTGACATGCTCGCCCATCTGCGCCACTTCCTTCAGCATGCGCGTGGCCTTGGGATTGCTCAGGTAGGGATGAAAATCGGGCAGTATGTAGATGCCGGGATGGCTGGTCGACTTGATGTGGTCGAGTACCACGTAGGGGTCGTCATTGAATTTCTGCGGCTCGAGGTCGATGTCCAGGCGTTTCAGGCCCGAGGTGATGGACCAGCTGTTCAACGCCTTGTGCACGCTGCCGACCAGCTTGTGGAAAGCCTTGATGATGGCCCGTTCTTCCCGGGACTCGATAACGATTATCGGCGTCCTCGACTCCACCAGTACTTTCAAATCATCGTAATCGGACATGTATGACGGGATTCACCTTGTAGCCGCACGAAACGGCGTGTCGCAAGGGGCAAGTATAACCCAGGGGCGGGTAATTGCCGGGCAGAAAAAAACCGGAAACGTACTGCAAAAAGCGTTTCCGGTTTCAGGTCTCAATCGGTGCGCCGCCCGCTGAAGGACGGTATATGGATGGTTCAGTGCACGATTTTCTTGGGGTCGCTGCCTTCCTCCAGTTCCTTCTGACTGATTTCCACCACGAAGCTTTCCTGCTGCAGCTGGCGGGTGGCATGCGCCCGTTCCTCAGCTTCAGCCTCAGCCACTTTCTTGCCGTCATCGAACATTTCGGCGTTCAGTGACATCTGGCGGGTCAGATGTTGCTTGAGTCGGTCCACAACACAGGTCATCACTTCCAACGTCTGGCTCAACTGATCCAGTGTGATGAGTGTCTGTTCCGCGTTTTGCTCCACGTCTTTTTTATCGGCCATAGGAATGATTCCTTCTATTGCCAGTGGGTTTTACAGCTAGCCCTGTTGTTATCGTGCTTCCTTGATTCTTTAATGCAGGTCGTCTCCAATTATTAATCCCAGGTGAGTGCGCCACCTGTTTGATACTCGATAACTCGTGTCTCAAAGAAGTTCTTTTCCTTGCGCAGGTCCATGATCTCGCTCATCCACGGGAAGGGATTCTGCGCGCCGGGGAACTGCTCCGGCAGGCCGATCTGGGCGAGACGACGGTTGGCAATGAATTTCAGGTAATCCTCCATCATGGCGGCATTCATGCCGAGCACGCCGCGCGGCATGGTGTCGCGGGCATACTCGATTTCCAGCTGTGTGGCTTCCAGGATCATCTGGGTGGCCTGCTGCTTCATGTCTGCGTCCCACAGCTTCGGATTTTCCAGCTTGATCTGGTTGATCATGTCGATG
>JALRBG010000053.1 GCA_023257855.1 Pseudomonadales bacterium
TCGACGCACCGATCGGTTATCTCGGCAGCTTCAAGGCGTTGTGCGAGAAACGCGGGCTCGATCCAGACGAATATCTGCGCCCCGACAGCGCCTGCGAGCTCTATCACTTCATCGGCAAGGACATCAGCTACTTCCACACGCTGTTCTGGCCAGCCGTGCTGCACGGCTCGGGCTTCCGTCGACCAACGGCCGTACACGTGCACGGTTTCCTCACCATCAACGGTCAAAAGATGTCGAAGTCGCGCGGCACTTTCATCACCGCGCGACGCTACCTCGATCACCTACCAGCCGAGGCACTGCGCTATTACTTCGCCGCCAAGCTCGGCAGCACGCCGGAGGATCTCGATCTCAACCTGGACGATTTCGCCCAGCGCGTGAATGCCGACGTGGTTGGCAAGGTGGTCAACCTGGCCAGTCGCAGCGCCGGCTTTATCAGCAAGAATTTTGACGGCAACCTGGGCGATACCCTGGAAGTGCCGGAACTGCTGAAAGAGTTCGCTGCTGCAGGTGAAGAAATCGCCACGCTTTATGAAAACCGTGAATTCGCCAAGGCCGTGCGCATCATCATGGCCCTGGCTGACAAGGCCAACCAGTACATCGCGGAAAAGCAGCCCTGGGTGCTGGCCAAGTCAAATCCACAGGATCCGGCCGTACAGGCCATCTGCGCCACAGGGATCAACCTGTTCCGCATATTGATTGTTTACCTGAAACCCATCCTGCCGGAAATCGCCGTCAACGTGGAGAACTTCCTCGCCGTCGCGCCGCTCACCTGGCAGGATTCACAAACGCTGCTGACCAACCACAAGATCGGCAAATTCCAGCCGCTGATGACGCGCGTCGAGGCTGACAAGGTCGAGCAAATGGTGGAAGCCAGCAAGGAAAGTCTCGTGACTGAAAAATCCGACACCAGCCAGGGGGCAGCTGCCGCCGACACGCCGCTTGCCCGCGACCCGGTCAGCGCCGAAATCGAATTCCCCGATTTCGCGAAGGTGGACCTGCGCATCGTCAAGATCATCAATGCCGAGCACGTGGAAGGCGCCGACAAGCTCCTCAAGCTCACCCTCAGCCTGGGCAAGGGCGCCGATGGCAGTGAAGTCACTCGCACCGTGTTCTCCGGCATCAAGGCTGCCTATGCTCCCGATAAACTGGTGGGCCAGCTCACCGTGCTGGTGGCCAACCTGAAGCCGCGCCAGATGAAATTCGGCCTGTCCGAAGGCATGATCCTGGCCAGTGGTGAAGGCAGCCAGGTCTACCTGCTCGAGCCGCACGCCGGCGCCGAGCCCGGCACCCGCGTCACCTGAGGACGCTACTGCGCAAACGCGGCCGCGGGCAGTACCAGCGGCCGGAACTCCCCCATCGGGATACCCATTTTCGGATTCAATGTGTAAGTCTGCGCTGCAGGGTCATTCACGGCCACTGATAGGCGAAAGGTGCCGGGCGCATCCAGCAGCCAGAATTGCCAGTGTGCCGGATCGTCCGCGATGATCCCGGAAAACCCGATACCAATGCCCTGCTTGCCAAAAGTGAAGCTGAAATCGCTCAGTGGTGTTGTCAGGCCGGTGCCGCAGGCTTTCAGGTAGGCTTCCTTCAGCGTCCACAGGTCATAGAAGCGCTGGTTCCACGCCGCCACGGGCAGGCGGTAGAGCGCACGGTTTTCCTCGTCTGCAAAATACCGGCTCGCCAGCTTGACGATGTCCGCCTGGCGGCTGAGATATTCCACGTCGATACCCACCGGCGCTCGCTTCGTCACCGCCAGGGCGATCAGGCCGTTGGTGTGGGTGAGATTGAATTGCAGGCCGGGATCGGCAACCACTTGCGGCTTGCCATGCCGGTTATGGCTGAATTCGACAGTGGCGGGGGCACAATCCAGGTACTGGCCCAGCACGCAGCGCACCAGTGCCCTGGAAACCAGGAACTGGTGGCGATGGCGCGTGAAGATGAAACGCTGGTGACGCGCGGTTTCCTCGGGATTCAGGAGTTCCCTGTATGCGTCCAGCAGGTCGGGGTCTGCAACTTCCCTGTCATCTACAAGCCAGATGTCGATATCGGTTTGCGCGGGTTCCAGCATGGCGGGAGTCTCTCATTATTGGCATAATTCCGCTACTCAAACTCATTCGTCATATCAGGGTAATAGCATGCGTATTCTCCACACCATGATCCGCGTCACCGATCTGGACAAGTCCATCGATTTCTACACTAACGTTTTCGGCATGAGCCTGCTGCGCAAGAAGGATTTTCCGGACGGCAAGTTCACCCTCGCCTTCGTCGGCTATGAGGATGAAAAAGACGGTGCCGTGATCGAACTGACCCACAACTGGGACACCGATCATTACGACCTGGGCAACGGTTTCGGTCACATCGCGATTGAGGTCGATGATGCCGCCCATGCCTGCGAACTCACCCGCCAGCGCGGGGGCAGCGTGCTGCGCGAAGCCGGGCCGATGAAGCATGGCTCGACCGTGATTGCCTTTGTCGCCGACCCCGATGGCTACAAGATCGAATTCATTCAGAAGGGCACCGGCACGCATTAAGCCCGGCCTGATGCGCGCTTGAGCTGACATGCCCATTACCACGGATATTGCCCTCGCCGCCGAACGGCTCCGCCAGGGCGGGCTGGTGGCGTTCCCTACCGAGACGGTCTACGGCCTCGGCGCCGATGCCACCAACCCGGGGGCAGTCAGGCGCATTTTTGCCGTCAAGGGACGGCCAGCCAATCATCCACTGATCGTTCACATCGGCGAGAGCGAGATGATGTCGGCCTGGGC
>JALRBG010000055.1 GCA_023257855.1 Pseudomonadales bacterium
CATGGGATATTTGAGAGAGGGGAAAATAATAACCCAATTATATCAATGGGTTATGGTGCCCAGGGGCGGAATCGAACCACCGACACGGGGATTTTCAATCCCCTGCTCTACCAACTGAGCTACCTGGGCGTTTCTTGCTACTGCGCTCGCCATTTCTGCGTTGCAGGAAGTATTTTTCCTCAGTCACGACCCTGATGGTCGATCCTTCGTCAAAAACTTCCCGCGTCTTGAACTGTCTTCGCTCGTGACGCAATAAACAGCTTCTACGCTCGCCCGTGAGTCAAAAAATCAAGGGCTCAAAAGCGCGAGGCGCGTATTAAACCCAAGGCGGGAGTGGGAGTCAAGAACCGGCGGAAAATCAGGCTTCCGGCGGTACAAAGCCCTCCGCTTCGTCCGTGTCCTCGTTGTTGAAAAACTTCTGCATCTGCTCAGTCAGGTACTTGCGATCGTCCGGGTTGATCATGGACAGCGCCTTTTCATTGATCAGGCGCACCTGCCGGGCCTGCCATTCCTGCCAGGCCTGTTTCGAGACATTCTCATAGATGTCCTGGCCCTGGGGGCCGGGGTAGGGCGGGGTGGGCAGGCCTTCCAGTTCCTGCTGGTACTTGCGGCAAAAAACCTTCCTCATTCGGCATTACTCATAAGCTGCTCTCTATCCTGTCGCTGAGCGCGTCCAGCAACTTCTTCACTGGTGCTGCCAGACCAAGCTGACCTGGATTGGCCAGATCATACCAATGCCAGCGGCCTTTCTCCATGACAGCATCTCTTGGGACTTCCAGGGTAATCAGCATCGGCGTGATATCGAGGTGAAAATGACTGAAGGTATGACGGATCGGTTGCCACGTCTCTGGCCTGCCCGATTGCCGCATGCCATTGACCATGAGGAAAGATTGCGGTGAATCCCCGGCCGGGATTTCCGGCAGGCTCCACAGGCCGCCCCAGATTCCGGTTGGCGGGCGTTTTTCCAGCAGTACTTTGCTGGTATCCGGTGATTGCAGGACGAGCATGGTGGTGGATTTCACCGGAATGGCTTTTTTCTTTTTTTTCTGGGGGAATTCACTGGTGATGTTGCGCCGGTTGGCTTCGCAATCGTCCGCCAGCGGGCAAAGTCCGCAGGCGGGCCTGCTGCGTGAACACAGGCTGGCCCCCAGATCCATGATGGCCTGGTTATAGTCGGCACAGTTTTCCTGCGGGGTGTGCTGGTCGGCCAGTGACCAGAGTTGCTTGCTCGTTTGCGTTTGCTCAGGCGAGCCCTCCACGCAGTGGTACCGGCAGAGAACACGCTTGACGTTGCCATCGAGAATCACCGCGCGCTT
The DNA here is from genome assembly GCA_023257855.1 of Pseudomonadales bacterium. Taxonomy (GTDB): domain Bacteria; phylum Pseudomonadota; class Gammaproteobacteria; order Pseudomonadales; family Pseudohongiellaceae; genus Eutrophocola. Next base: position 1,317 of record JALRBG010000055.1, read on the forward strand.
GTCGAAAGCCGAGGCGATGATACCGCCGGCGGTTGAAAGTCCGATACCGGGCAGTTCGGCGAGCGCTTCCACGGTGTCCGGGAATTGTCCGCTGTATTGGCGCTGGATGATCTTCGCTGCCTTGTGCAGGTTGCGGGCGCGGGCGTAGTAGCCGAGCCCTGTCCATAGATGCAACACGGCGTCCTCGTCCGCCGTTGCCAGGGATTTGACGTCGGGAAAGCGCTGCATGAAACGGGTGTAGTAGGGAATCACCGTGGCCACCTGGGTCTGCTGCAGCATGATTTCGGAAACCCACACCCGGTAGGGTGTTTTGTCCTGCTGCCAGGGCAGGTCGTGGCGGCCGTGGATGCGGTGCCAGGCCAGGATGTTGTCGCTGAAGGTATCAGAATTCATAAGCCGGGCAGAGGGTACCATCCGGACTATAGTGATAGAAGACATGGAGGTCTTGACTCTGTATCCAAATAGATACAGCATGTGATGTATACGATCAAGGAAACGGACCAATTCAGTAGTTGTCTGGAGCGGCTCAAGGATATTAAAGCCAGGCGGCGCATCCTCATGCGTTTGCGTTCCGCTCAGCTAGGAAACCTTGGCGATGTAAAACGCATTGATCGTGAAATATATGAGATGCGAATTTATATTCGAAAAGGATACCGACTATATTTCACGATCGTTGGTATTTCGCTTGTCATGATCATTTGCGCAGGGGCAAAAGATTCACAAAATAGGGATATTAAAAAGGCGAGACGAATACTGAAACAGTTGGGTCCGGAGGAATTTATAAATGAAAACCAGGATTTTTGATGCCAGCAGATATCTCGATAGCGAAGAAATGATCACGGGGTACCTGTCTGCAGCCCTTGAAGATGAAAACCCCCAGGTCTTCCTGGCAGCTATCGCCGACGTCGCCAAGGCCCGGGGTATGACCGATATCGCCAGGGCCACGGGCCTGGGTCGGGAAAGTCTCTACAAGGCTTTCGCACCGGGCGCGAAACCGCGCTATGAAACCGTCTGCAAGGTACTCAACAGCCTCGGTGTAAAATTAGTTGTTACCGCCGCCTGATAGCTACCTGAATGAATTAAAAGGGGTTTTCTCCATTTTTCCACGAATACGCGTATAATCGCGTTTTTTCCAAGCGGCCGCCCCGCGGCACAGAGGATGCTATGACTGCCCGTACGGCGTCAGTGGAACGCAATACCAAAGAGACCCAGATTTCCGTCAGCCTGAACCTGGACGGCACCGGTGCATTCAGCATTTCCTCGGGCCTGCCCTTTCTGGAACACATGCTGGAGCAGGTGGCCCGCCATGGCCTGATCGATCTCGACATCAAGGCGACAGGCGACCTGGAGATCGATGCCCACCACACGGTAGAGGATCTCGGCATCACCATTGGCCAGGCCTTCGACAAGGCGCTGGACAAGACCGGTATTCGCCGCTACGGCCACGCCTATGTGCCCCTCGATGAGGCCCTCTCCAGGGTGGTGATCGATTTCTCCGGCCGCCCGGGACTGGAATACAACATTCCGTTCAAGCGTGGCACCGTCGGGGATTTCGATGTCGACCTGTTCTTCGAGTTCTTCCAGGGTTTCGTGAACCACGCCAAGGTGACACTGCACATCGACAACCTGCGCGGCAACAATGCGCACCACCAGATCGAAACGGTGTTCAAGGCTTTCGGTCGGGCAGTGCGCATGGCAATCGAACTGGATCCCAGAATGGAAGGCGTCATACCTTCCACTAAAGGTACCTTGTCCAAATAAACCGGGTGTATTTTCCATGAATCGCGTTGCTGTCATCGACTATGGCATGGGCAACCTGCATTCCGTGGCGAAGGCCGTGGAACATGTGGGCGATGGCCTGCAGCTGTCGGTTACTGCCGATGAGAAGACCATCATGGCCGCCGACCGCATCATCTTCCCCGGTGTCGGCGCCATGCGCGACTGCATGGGCGAGATCAGGCGGCTGGGCATCGACGACATGCTGCGCCGGCTGGTCGAGGACAAACCAATCCTCGGCATTTGCGTCGGCATGCAGGCGCTGATGGAGCACAGCATGGAAAACAACGGCATCGACTGCATCGGGCTGTTTGCCGGCAACGTCAAACGCTTTGCCGATGATTTGCAGGGTGCCAATGGTGACAGGCTGAAAGTGCCGCACATGGGCTGGAACGAAGTGCGCCAGACAAAGGGTCATCCGATGTGGCAGGGCATCGCCGATAACAGCCGTTTCTATTTCGTGCATTCCTACTTCGTTACACCGGCCAACCCGGATGAAGTCATGGGCGAAAGCAGCTACCCGGTGCCGTTTGCCTGTGCGCTGGCGAAGCGGAATGTGTTTGCCGTGCAGTTTCATCCTGAAAAGAGTCAAACGGCCGGGCTGCAACTCTATAAAAACTTCCTGGGTTGGGATGGGTCATGCTGACAGAGGAAAGTGGAAAGAGGAAAGAAGTATGACGGCAGATCAACAGATTAATTTTTACTTCAGGTTTACGAATCGTTCCTTTCCTCTTTCCTCTTTCCTCTTTTATATCGAAGCCACAGGATTGGAATTATGGCCTTAGCCAAAAGAATCATCCCCTGTCTCGATTGCGAGAACGGACGCGTGGTGAAGGGCGTGAAGTTCGTCGACATTCGTGATGCCGGCGACCCGGTGGAGGTGTCCAAGCGTTACTGCGACCAGGGCGCCGATGAAATCACCTTTCTCGATATCACCGCCAGCCATGAAGGCCGGCAGACCACCATCGATACCGTGCATGCCATTGCCGGACAGGTCTTCATACCGCTGACCGTCGGCGGCGGCATACGCACACTGCAGGATATCCGCGACATGCTCAATGCCGGTGCCGACAAGGTGGCCATCAATACGAGCGCGGTGAAAAACCCTGACTTCGTGCGCCAGGCCTCGGAACGATTTGGCTCCCAGTGCATCGTGGTCGCCATTGATGCCAAGAAAGTGTCGGGGAAAGGTGAGCCTGACCGGTGGGAGATTTTCACCCACGGTGGGCGCAACCCGACCGGGCTGGATGCCGTAGCCTGGGCGCAAAAGATGGTGGATCTAGGCGCCGGTGAAATCCTGCTGACCAGCATGGACAGGGACGGCACCAAGAACGGTTTCGACCTGGCCCTGAACCGGGCCATCAGCGATGCAGTGACGGTGCCAGTGATCGCCTCGGGTGGTGTCGGCAACCTGCAGCACCTGGTGGATGGCATCACCGAGGGCGGCGCCGATGCCGTGCTCGCGGCCAGCATCTTTCACTTCGGCGAATATTCGATTCCGGAAGCGAAGCAATATATGCATGACCAGGGAATTGAAGTCAGGATTTGAAGAGGAAAGGAGTAAGCCCGCCAGCTAATTGATAAATTGGTGATTTTGGTTAACGAGTCGTTCCTTGTCTCTTTCCTCTTTCCTCTGCTCTACTGCGGCGTAGTCCCTTCGATGTCCTGCAGCAGTCGCGTCTGGGATTCCGCCATGACGCGCGGGCGCACGATATTCAGTCCCTTCAGCACGTTGACAGCTTCATTGAGCTGGTAATCCTGCACGATCACTTCCGGCGCTGCCGTCGGCTGCGTTTCCGCGGCAATGACGGCGGCTTCCTCGTCATCGTCGGCATTGGCATTTTCCAGGTGGCCGGCGAGGTCGGCTTCGCGGTAGGAAATCAGGCTGTCCGGAATCCGGGTTACCTGGCCCCTGTCCACGACGATGTCGGGGACGATGCCCGTGGCCTGTATGGAGCGGCCGTTGGGCGTGAAATAGAGTGCGGTGGTCAGCTTGATGGCACGGTCGTTGGTCAGCGGCAGTACGGTCTGCACGGAGCCTTTGCCAAAACTGGCTGTGCCCATGATGATGGCGCGCTGGTGATCCTGCAGGGCGCCGGCGACGATTTCTGAGGCCGAGGCCGAGCCGCCATTGATCAGCACGACTAGCGGGGCGCCGCGGCTGGGATCCTCTGTGG
>JALRBG010000262.1 GCA_023257855.1 Pseudomonadales bacterium
CTTGCTTCGGTATTAACAATTTATCCCAGGTTACAGTGAACTCGCCGCGATACGCTCCAGCGTATTGCCGGGTTTTTCACTGCTTCCTTCGTCATGTGGACCATGCTTTATGCGCTGGGACTGGTTGCGGGCGATGACCTCGATCTCCCGTTTGGACACCAGGTTCGCCAGCGTGATATCGCTGAGGAACTTGTGAATTTGTGCACTGAGGTCCTCCCACAGGTGGTGAGTCAGGCACATTTCGCCGCCATGGCAGTCACCCTTGCCCTGGCACTTGGTGGTATCCAGGGATTCGCTCACGGCATCGATGATTTCAGCCACGTCTATCTCCGAGCCCTTCCTGCCGAGCAGGTAACCACCACCGGGACCGCGGACACTACTGACCAGGTCCTGCTTGCGCAGTTTGGCAAACAACTGTTCGAGATAGGACAGGGAGATGTCCTGGCGCTTGGAAATATCGCTCAGGGTGACTGGGCCCCTGCTGGCATTGATGCTCAGGTCCAGCATGGCGGTCACGGCATAACGGCCTTTGGTAGTCAGTCTCATGGTTGTTCACCAAGCGTGTTTGAATGCTGCAGATTATGCAATAACCGACTAAATTGGTCAAGTATATAACATAGTAATTTAGTCGGGTAAGCTCGCCAGTCAGGCTTTGGGCTCCCCTTTCTTCCCAAGCTTGGCCTGGGTCGCCGTCAAGGTGCCCCGCAGGAGATTGATTTCCATGCGGTCCGGCCGTATGCGGGTATACAGCCTTCGCAGGCGGGTCATGAGCTGGCGGGGTGCCTTGGGATCCAGCACCTCGATCTGGGTCAGCACCTCCTCGAGGTGGGCCAGGAAACCTTCGGTCTCAGCCACAGTGGCCAGCGGCTGATCCCAGAAAGCCTGCTCGGTATCGGGGCTTCCCGCAACTCCCGTGCCTTCACCCGCACCTTCCCCTTGCTCCTGCAAAGCCGCCTTGCGAATCTCGTAGCACAGCACCATCACCGCCGCTGCCACATTCAGCGAGGAATATTCTTCATTGGCGGGAATCTGGACATGGAAATGACAGCGGCGCAATTCCTCGTTGCTGAGACCGTTGTCTTCCCGACCAAACACCAGGGCGACATCGTTCTGCCGGCCGGCCAGCACGAGCTTCTCCGCACATTCCTGCGGATCGACCATGGGCCAGGGTATGCCCCGGGAACGTGCACTGGTCCCGATGACCAAACCGCAATCGGCGATAGCGGCATCGAGCGAATCGACAACCACCGCGTTATCCAGGATATCCAGCGCGGACGCGGCCCTGCCGAGGGCAACGCCGGACGGGAAGTCCTTCGGTTCCACCAGGTACAGACTGGCAAGGCCCATGTTCTTCATGGCCCTGGCCGCAGCGCCGATATTGCCCGGGTGGGATGTCTGTACGAGCACAATGCGAATGCGCGTGAGTTGTTGCATTGTCTGCCTTTATTGAGCGTTTTCAGGGCGCGATATGATAGCAGAGTTCAGCGGGATTCCTCGCTCTACAAGTTCCAAGTCTTTTGCTATCATGCGCAGCACTTTTTTCACCACGCCTCTTTCATCATGCACGCCATCACCAATATCGGTCTGCGGGCCGCCCGCATCGCATCCGAGCACATCCTGCAGGCATGGGAACGTCCTGACCGTCTTCGCGTATCTGAAAAAGGCCCCAATGATTATGTGACCGATGTCGACAGGAAGGTGGAAGAGATCCTGGTCGATCACATCCGCCAGTCCTATCCCGGCCATGGCTTCATGTGCGAGGAAGCCGGCATCATCGAAGGCTCCGATGGCGAGACCCAGTGGATTATCGACCCCATCGACGGTACGCGTAATTTCATTCTCGGTTTTCCGCATTTCTGCATTTCCATGGCTTGCCTGAAAAAAGGCAAGCTCGAGCACGCGATCATTCTCGACCCGGTGAAAAACGAGGAATTTACCGCAACCCGTGGCAGCGGCGCCCAGCTCAATGGCCATCGCCTGCGCGTCAGCAAGCGCACTGCTATTGACGGCGCTACGGTAAGCCTGAGTTGTGCGGGACTGAAGAACTACGACACCCTGATGGCAATCCAGGGCAATATGAAAGGAATCGTCGGTGCCATTCGCATGAGTGGGTCCGCCGCGCTCGACCTGGCCTACATGGCTGCAGGTCGCACCGATGCCGGCTGGATGTCAGGCATGAACCAGTGGGATATTGCCGCGGGCATTCTGCTGATCCGCGAAGCCGGCGGCTTCATCAGCGACTCGACAGGCAATCCCGACTGCCTGGAAAGTGAAGACCTCGTCTTCAGCAACAGCAAGTGTTTCAAGCCCTGGCTGAAGCTGGTCTCAAAAGCACGCTAGCCTTGGTTAAGGCATAGCGTCGATTTCTTCGCCTTCCTTGACGGGTGGCATCAGGTCTTCTTTCGACACTTCCATGTAGGTCAGGATCTCTGACGCCACATAAATGGATGAATAGGTGCCGATACCGATACCCACGATAAGCGCAGTGGCAAACCCGTGTATCATCTCACCGCCGAACAATGACAGGGCGATGAGCACAAGCAACGTCGTGCCGGAGGTTATCAGTGTTCTGTCGAGCGTCTGGGTGATGGAGTAGTTGATGACATCGATCGGTTCGGTCTGGCGCAATATCCGGAAGTTCTCGCGGATGCGGTCGAACACGACGATGGTGTCGTTGAGGGAATAACCGATTACAGCCAGCACGGCTGCCAGCACGGTCAGGTCGAAATCGATCTTGAAGAAAGAAAACCACCCCAGTGTGATGGTGACGTCGTGGGCTAGGGCCGCCACGGCGCCTACGGCAAACTTGTACTGGAAGCGCAGTGAGATGTAGATCATGATCATGATCAGCGCCACCAGCATGCCGAGGCCGCCCTGCTCCCTGAGCTCTTCGCCCACCTGGGCGCCAATGAAGCCGGTACCGAGAATCTCCACTTGCGACGAAGAATTTGCCTGTAATGCCGCCAGTATGATGTCCGTGGCCTGCGCCGCTTCAACCTGGTCGACTTCCGCCGAACCGGTTTCCTGGATGCGAATCTGCACATCCCGATCGGTGCGGAAATTCACTACTTCGAAACTCTCGTAACCTGCGCCTCGAATGGTTTCGCGAATCTGTTCCAGGTCGGGTGCCTCTGTGTAGGACACCTGGATCTGGGTGCCGCCCGTGAAGTCCAGGCCGAACTGCATGCCGTTGACTATGAAGGAACCGATCGATATTAAAAGCAGGATTGCCGAGAATACGGTCGTCGGATTCCGGTAATCCATGAACCTGATGACTTTGATATCCGCCATGTTCTAAACCTCGGTTGCCGGTCTGGCTTGCGGTGGCGTGATTTTCGCACCGATGGAAATGCTCTTCACATTACGCCCGCCGTAAATCAGGTTGATTATCGCCCTGGTCACCATGATGGCCGTGAACATGGACGTGATGATGCCAATGGACAGTGTTACTGCGAATCCGCGTACCGGGCCGGTGCCAATCGAATACAGGATGATCGCAACCAGGAAGGTGGTGATGTTGGCATCGAAAATGGTGATAAAGGCACGTCCGAAACCGTTGTCGATAGCTTTCTGCACTGGCATACCTTCTTTTAATTCTTCACGTATCCTGCCGAAGATGAGCACGTTGGCATCCACCGCCATACCCACGATCAGCACGATACCCGCTATACCGGGCAGTGTGAGCGTTGCGCCGATAATCGACATGATCGCAACGATTAATACCAGGTTCACCGCCAGTGCAATGTTCGCCGCGATTCCGGCAACTCTGTACCAGACCAGCATGAAGACAACCACCAGTCCGAGACCGATCTCCACCGACAGCAGGCCCTTGTCAATATTGTCCTGGCCCAGGCTCGGGCCGATGGCATATTCCTCGAGGAAATACATGGGGGCGGCCAGGGCGCCGGAGCGAATCAGCAGCGCCAGGTCGTTGGCCTCGTTGGCCGCCACGCCGGTGATGCGGAACTGGCGGCCGAGAGCGGACTGGATTACCGGCGCCGAAATCACGCGTTCCTCGACATAGGGTTCGGAGCGAGTGACCAGTTCACCGTTTTCATCGCGTACTGTCACCGAACGTGTCTTGGTCTCTATCAGCAGGATCGCCATGCGCCTGCCAATATTGGCGCGGGTGATTTCGTTGATGCGCCTTGCACCCACGGCATCCATCGACAGGTTTACCTGGGGCAGGCTGGTCTGCGGATCGAAAGCGGACTGGGCGTTGGTGACATTCTCGCCGCTGACGATGATCTCCCTTTCGATCAGCAACGGCAGGCCATCGGGATCGTTGTATTCAAGCGTGGTCCCCGGCACGGCCCCTGGTTCGGCGACGAGGTGAAACTGCAGCGTCGCCACAGCGCTGATCAGGTCCTTCGCGCGGGTGGTGTCCTGGATGCCCGGCAGCTCGATGATAATGCGGTCGGTGCCCATCGGCGCCACGTTAGGCTCCTTCACACCGAGCTCGTCGACACGTGAACGCAGGGTGGTGAGGTTCTGCTGTACCGCGTATTCCTGCAACTGCTGCTGGGCCAGGTCGCTCATGGTGTAATAAAGCAGGAAGTCACCGCCGGTTTCAGCTGTACGGAACAGGAAGTCGGGGAATTCATTGCGCATCACGTCGATCGCCGCCGAACGGGTTTCGGCGTCGGTGAAACGGATGACAATACGGTTCTGTGCATCCACGTCCAGAGGCGGTCGATAGCGCAGCCCCTCTTCCCGGAACAAGGTGCGCATGGTAGCGATGGAGTCGTTTAGCTGTTTGTTGACTGCGGCATCGAGGTCCACCTCCATGAGGAAGTGCACGCCACCCTGCAGGTCGAGACCGTAAGTCATCGGGCCTGCGCCCATGGACTGCAGCCAGGACGGTGTATTCGGGGCCAGGTTCAGCGCCACGATGTATTCATCCGGCAAGGCCAGGTTGATGATTTGCTGGGCCCGGCTCTGGTCATCGCCGTTGCGCAGGCGGATGAGGCCGATGCCGTCCTCGATGACGGGGTCGAAGAATTCGATGCCATCGGCACCCAGGGCAAAGGTGGCGCTGTCGATTGCACTCTGGTCAACGATGCCATCGTCATGAGAAATCTGGATCGCCGGGTCAGGCGCGTAGAAATTTGGCGCCGCATAGACCAGCGCCAGCAGCGTGACAGCGATGATCAGCAGATTTTTCCAGAGCGGGTATTTGTTCAGCATGAGTGGTATCCGGGAGCTCTCGTGGAAAAGCCTTTATATCGACTTGATGGTGCCCTTTGGCAGGACGGCTGCGATCGCTGACTTCTGCATCTTGATCTCGACGTTGTCGTTGATCTGCAGGACGATATAGGTCTCGTCGACCTTGCTCAGCTTGCCGAGGATGCCGCCGTTGGTCATCACTTCATCCCCCTTGTTAAGGCTCGACATCAGGTCCTTGTGCTCTTTGGCGCGCTTGGACTGCGGACGCCAGATCAGGAAGTAGAAGATCAGGGCAAAGCCGCCGAAAAAGATGATGTTGAAGATCGCGGAAGGCTGCTGAGCGCCTGCCTCTGCCTGTGCGTAGGCGGAACTGATAAAGAAATCCATAGTTTTCCCCGATGGTTATTTGGACAATTTTAACGCTTGGCGCATGGCCCGAATCCGGCTTGCTGACACGGCTGGTCAGTCCTGCAACCCCTCCAGAATCCGCTGTTCGGCGTGGAAGGATTTCGCGAAGTCGGCCAATGTACCCTGTTCTATTGCGCTGCGCAAATCAGCCATAAGGCGCTGGTAGTAGTGCAGGTTGTGGATGGTGTTGAGCACCGCGCCCAGCATCTCCCTGCACTTGTCCATATGGTGTAAATAGGACCGGCTGAAGTTTTTACAAGTGTAACAGGCGCAATTTTCGTCGATCGGCGCCAGGTCGTCGCGATAGCGGCTGTTGCGCAGCTTCAGCAGACCCTGTGAAGTGAACAGGTAGGCATTCCTGGCATTGCGGGTGGGCATGACGCAGTCAAACATGTCCACGCCCCGCTCCACTGCGCCTACCAGGTCGGACGGTGTGCCAACGCCCATCAGGTAGCGCGGTCGGTTAGCCGGCATTTCCCGGACCAGCACATCGAGGACCGCCCACATTTCCTCCTTGGGCTCGCCCACGGACATGCCGCCGATGGCGTAACCGTCAAAGCCGATTTCTGTCAGGGCCTGCAGGGATTCCAGGCGCAGGGCCGGATACATGCCGCCCTGCACGATGCCGAACAGCGCACCTATTGCATCACCGTGCGCCTCCTTGCAACGCCTGGCCCAGCGCATGGACAGTTCCATGGATGCACGCGCCTCCGCCTCCGTGGCCGGATACGGGGTGCATTCATCGAAAACCATGATGATGTCCGACCCCAGGGCATGCTGGACGGCAATGGAAGATTCGGGACTCAGGAACACCTTGTCACCATTAACCGGTGACCGGAATTCGACCCCCTCTTCTGAAATTTTCCGCAACTCCCCGAGACTGAATACCTGGAAGCCGCCGGAGTCGGTGAGGATGGGCTTGTTCCAGCCCATGAAGTCATGCAGGTCGCCGTGCTTGCGGATGACCTCCGTACCCGGGCGCAGCATCAGGTGGAAGGTATTGCCCAGCAATATCTGTGCGCCGCTGTCGGCGACCTGGTCTGGCGTCATTCCCTTCACGGAACC
>JALRBG010000361.1 GCA_023257855.1 Pseudomonadales bacterium
AAAGCCCTGGCCGTCATAGGTACGGCGGAACATGAGCCAATTCTCAGATTCAGGATTCAACAGCCTGGCATCCGTCACGGTGGAATAATCAGAGATTTGTGCAGCCGCCGGGAAAGAGGCTAGAGGAAAGAGGAAAGCGGCAAGGAATGCTTCGATGACTCTGGATTTATGAAATTTGAACATATAACACCCCCCCGGGTTCGTTGAATTATTTTATTTCTGGAATTCCTGTTACTTGGTCCTTTCCTCTTGCCTCTTTCCTCTTAAATACCGAATGGTGAAAGACCGGGTTGCTGGAACCCCACCCTGCCCTCGAATTCGCCGGCAACGCCAACATGACCATCGATATCTTTTAGCGGCAATGCCGCCAGCTGCCAGGGTGCCGGCCCACCGACCACGCGTGCGCCGTCAGCCGGGTCAAACTGTGACTCATGGCACGGGCACTGGAAGCGCAGGAATTCGCTGTTCCAGTCCGTTACGTCGCAACCGGTATGGCTGCACACTCCCGAGTAGGCAACCAGGCCGTTGATACTGCGTGCTGCGGTATCCTCGCTCATGCGTGCCGGATCGACACGAATCAGTACCACCTGGTTAAGGCGGGAGCCGCTGCGTACCATGCCGGTCGCAGGATCCATCGCCCAGGCGAAAATCTGCTTGCTGTCGGCTGCCAGGGCATCGACGGCAATCACGCTGCCAGCGTCGTCGCCGAACGCATGCACGAGCACATCGTTAACCTGTGGCGGCTTCAGGCTTTCCGGATCGGGCATCTGGGCCTGTCCGGCAGACGGCGCCAGGGCCGGTACCGCCATACCCACCATGCACATGCCCCCCAGGACCTTGCGCCGGTGGATGCGCTTGCCATTGCCTGCTTCGGGATGCTGCTTGTCCCCCACTACCTGACTCCTTCTGCCTGTATATGCAAGGCTCCCAAGAATAATTCAAATCCCGGCACGAGTCATATGGTCTTTTCCCCTGTTCGCGCTTTTGCCAAGACGGGCGCAGAAAGCTTACTATGGGGCAAAACAAGAACAATAACTGCCTGGGGGGGCAAGGGAGTTTCTACTCCCTGTGATTATGTCGGCGATGACTGAAACACCTGTTCTCGTTGTAGGGGGCGGCGCTTCAGGGACCATGCTGTCCCTGCAATTGTCCCGCTACGGCGTCCCCTTCCGCACCATCGACCGGCTTCAAGAGCCCGCCGCCACCTCGCGCGCCATCACTGTGCATTCCAGGATGCTGGAAATTTTCGAATTGCTTGACCCGGCACTCGCCCAACGCTTTCTCAGCCGCGGCATACAGGACTGCGGCTATGACCTGCATTACGTGAAGGGTGGCGAACGCCACGTAGTGCGCCGGGGCATCGACTTCACCACGACCGACTGCCGCTATCCCTACCTGCTGATACACCGCCAGGATGAAACGGAGCGCAACCTGCGTGACTACTGGCGGGCGCGATATGGCGGCGAGGCGGAGTGGGGCAAACGCCTGCTGCATGTCGAGTCTGACGGCGATACGGTCATTGCCACTGTCGCTGATGCACAGACAGGGAGCGAAGAACGCATCCGCACCCAGTACCTCATCGCCTGCGACGGCATCAACTCGCAGGTGCGGCGTTGTCTCGACATGGCCCAGGATGAAAGCAACTACCAGGGCACCGTCCTGCAGAACCTCGACATCCGCCTCAACAATTTCCCAGACGCCACTGACCACATCCATTACTGCGCCGGGACCGACCATTTCATGATGGTGGCTTACCTGCCCGGCAATTTTTACCGCCTGCTGGTCAGTGACCGCGGTGAATCGGCCGATCCCGATGCCAGTCCGGAAGAGAACATCCAGAAACTCATGGACCAGCACTTCGATGGCGTAACCATGGGTGAACGCATCTGGCATTCGAAATGGGAAAGCTGGGTGCGGCTGGCGAAGAATTATCGCGAGGGCAACATTTTCCTGGTCGGCGATTCCGCCCATGTGCACTCCACCACCGGGGGCCAGGGCATGAACTGCTGCATCCAGGATGCCTGGAACCTGGGCTGGAAGCTTGGTCTGGTGGTATCCGGCCGCGCCAGGCCTGCCCTGCTGGATTCTTACGAACCCGAACGCCGACCGATCGCCGAAC
>JALRBG010000025.1 GCA_023257855.1 Pseudomonadales bacterium
GTTCATCGATGACACCATGCAGGTTGGTGTCGAATTCGTTGTCCCACAACAGTTCACCATAGGTATTCCAGCGCCCGCTGTTGCCCAGGTTTTTCGACAGGTATACACCGGTCCTGAAAATACCGAGCCTTTCATGGGAGCCAAAAGGCTCCGATACCGTTCGTCCCTGGCTGTCCACCTGGCTTTCGTGCCAGGTATCCAAGTAGTGCACACCGGCCATGCCGCCCAGCTGTATGCCTGCCGGCAGCCATTCTAGCTGCGCCCGCGTGAAGCGCACGATGTTTTCAACCTGGACAAAACTGCGGTGATTTTCCACGTCCCGGAACACAGCCAGCAATCCGCCGGGCGTAGGCACCCTGACATGGCTGTCTCCCCGGAACACAAGATCTTCCATGCGCACGATCATGGCCAGCACATTGTTGAATTTCACGCCGGCATCAAGACGCGGCCCCATGGCGAAACCGCTGGTTTCGCCGTCGACAAACTTGAGATCAACCTGCGTGTTCTCCATCGCCACGCCCACCGTGACAAAACTGTTCACCGACGGTGCGAACAGGATGCCCAGGTCGAGCCGGTCGTTGCGGCTGTGCACCTTGTCTTTCTCGAAGCGCTTGGCGGACCGCGCCAGGATCCTGGCAGAGACGGGCAGCGCGGCCCCCGGAGTAAAAGGCAAGAGGCTGTCGATCTGGGCGACAAAACCGTCGATGCGCGTATGGCCGGCATCAGGCAGTCCCGGCCTGGGTGCAGATGTGGCCAGTCGCTGTGACACCTGGTAGCCGACCTGGCGATTGATCAGTTCGCCCAATTCACCGCCGGTGGCGAAAATCCGACGCATGCCTGACTGCCCCATGTTCCTGGACCACAGTGCTTTTTCAGGCAGGGCATTTTCTGCGGCCACGGCAAGCTGGCAGCAAAAGATGACGCACAAAACCGAGAGAGTTTTTCTAACCACGTTTGTAGCGGCCGATCAGGTCCACCAGCTCGTTGAATTTCTGGCGCTGCTCCTGTTCGTTGCCGGAGGAGATCGCCGACGCCACGCAGGTGTTGCTGTGGTCCTTGAGGATGGCATCCTCCACCTTCGATAATGCCGCCTTGATGGCCTGCACCTGCTGCAGCACATCGATGCAGTAACGCTCTTCCTCGATCATCTTGCGTATACCGCGCACCTGGCCTTCAATCCGACTCAGGCGTTTGAGCGTATTATCCTTGTCTATCAGCATGTTCCGGCTCCGGCTGTAAAATCTGCTTGAATACCCCCAGGGGGTATGTTTTAGTGTAGTGCAATCTCATCAGGAAAGTCCAATGTTCACCTTGAAACGCCGCCGCTTTCTCCGTCACAGCCTGCTGCTGGGCACCGGCCTGCTGGCTCAGGGCATGTTGCCCGCCTGGGCGCAATCGGGCCGCCGGGAAGCGGTACTGCCCGGCATGCTTGCCGGCCGGGAATTTTCCCTAACCGTTGATCGGGCCAAAGCACCTGTCGCGGGTAGAGCGGTATCCCACATCACCCTGAACGGGCAGTTCCCGGCGCCCCTGCTGCGCTGGCGCGAGGGAGATGACCTGGCACTGCGCATCATCAATCGCCTGGACGAAACCACCTCCATCCACTGGCACGGGCTGCTCCTGCCCTACCAGATGGACGGCGTCCCGGGTGTCAGCTACCCCGGTATAGCACCTGGTGACGAGTTCACCTACCGCTTTCCCGTGAAACAGGCAGGCACTTACTGGTACCACAGCCACAGCGGCCTGCAGGAACAGATTGGTCACTACGGTCCCATCATCATTGACCCGGCCGGCACTGACCCAGTGGACTACGATCGCGAACACGTGGTGATGCTGTCGGACTGGACCTTCGAGAACCCGCACCGGGTTTTCTCGAAACTGAAAAAGATGAGCGACAATTACAACTTCCAGCAGCGCACGCTGCGGGAATTTTTCGCCGACGTCGATAAACATGGTTTCGATGTCGCCTGGGAAGACCGCCTCATGTGGGGCGACATGCGCATGAGCCCGACCGACCTGTCAGATGTCACCGGTTCCACCTATACCTACCTGGTCAACGGCCACAGCCCGGCAGAAAACTGGACGGCCCTGTTCCAGCCGGGCGAGCGGGTTCGGCTGCGTTTCATCAACGCCTCGGCCATGAGCATTTTCAACGTGCGCATCCCAGGGTTGCCCATGACCGTGGTGTCCGCGGACGGACTCGACGTCAAACCGGTCACCACCGATGAATTCCAGATCGGCACGGCAGAGACCTTCGACGTGATCGTGCAGCCTGACGCCGACCAGGCCTTCACCATCATGTGCGAGACCAACGACCGCTCCGGTTACGCCGCCGCCACGCTGGCAACACGTGAAGGCATGCGTGCATCCATACCGGCACGGCGCCCGCGTCCAACGCTGACCATGAAGGACATGGGTATGGGGGACATGGATCACGGCAGCATGACGCAGCCTTTACCGGAACCGGCGACCATGCCAACCATGAATGAAGGGGCCATGGATCATTCCACGATGGATCACAGCGCCATGATTCACGAGGGTATGGATCATGCAGTCATGCAAGAGCCTGCCATGGATCATGCGGCAATGGACCACACCATCATGAATCATGAGGGTATGGATCATGCAGTCATGGAAGAGCCTGCCATGGATCACGCGACAATGGACCACAGCGCCATGAATCATGCTGTCATGGAACAACCGGCCACGAGTGATACGGCCACCGATCACGCCGCCATGGACCATGGCGCGATGGATGACATGGCCATGCAGGCGCACAACCATCCCAGGGGTCCGGGTGTGGTCAATGTCGCCTTGAACCCGGTCAACCGCCTGCACGAGCGCCCGCTCGGCCTGGAAAACGAGCCCCATCGCGTGCTGGTCTACACCGAGCTGGAAAGCCTGGCGCCCAACCCGGACCTGCGGGCACCAGCCCGGGAGCTGGAACTGCACCTGACCAGCAACATGGAACGCTACATGTGGTCCTTTGACGGCATCAAATTTTCCGAAGTGAAGGAACCCATCATTTTCCATCAAGGTGAACGCCTGCGCCTGACCCTGGTCAACGACACCATGATGCCGCACCCGATACACCTGCACGGCATGTTCTTCGACGTGGTGACCGGCAGCGAAACGCACAAGCCCAGGAAGCACACCATCGTCATCAAGCCCGGCGAGAAAATGAGCGTCGACATCACGGCTGATGCTCCGGGTGACTGGGCGTTCCATTGCCACCTGCTCTACCACATGCATGCAGGCATGATGCGCGTGGTACGTGTCCAGGAGCACATGTCTTGAAATCCTTGCTGGCGATCTTTTGTCTGCTGGCAGCCTCCGCAGCGTGGGCGCAGCCGGCTGATCATGGTCATGACTCCGCCGCCATGGCGCAGGCCCGGGACCATTTGATGCACATGCACGGCGACTCCCTCAACTACCTTGTCATCGGCGAGCGCCTGGAAAACCAGGTTCATGACGGCGACAGCAGCCTGGTCTGGGAAGCCCAGGGCTGGGTGGGGTATGACACCAACAAGCTGTGGCTGAAAAGCGAAGGTCTTTACGACAACGAAGCCAACGACACGCAAGCATTCGAGCTGCAGGCGCTGTGGAGCCATGCCATATGGCCCTGGTGGGACGTCCAGGCGGGCTGGCGCCACGATTTCGAGGGTGCCAACCGCAACTACGCCGTCATCGGCCTGATGGGTCTGGCGCCCTACTGGTTCGAGCTGGATGCCGCCGCCTTCCTCAGTGACGACGGTGATGCCAGCGCCCGCCTGGAGGCGGAATACGAACTGCGCTTTACCCAGCGCCTCATCCTGCAGCCGCGCGTGGAACTGAATTATGCCTTCAGCGATGTGCCGGAAGCCGGCATCGGCCAGGGCATGCACACCGGCGAATTCGGATTGCGCCTGCGCTATGAATTTCGCCGCGAGATCGCGCCCTATCTCGGCGTTGCCTGGGAAAAATCCTGGGGCGAAACCGCCAACCTGCTGCGGGCCGCCGGCAAGGACACGAGTGAAACCTCCTTCATCCTGGGCCTGAGGCTCTGGTACTGACCATGAGCGAACATCACGGCCATACCGCAAATGACAGCAAGCCCGAACACAGCTGCCACGCCGAACAACCTGCCCGGGAGGCGCACAGCTGCCATCCACCGAAGGGCAAGCCGGACTTGCTGTTATGGGGCTCGTTGACGATTATCATTTTGCTGTACCTGCATCAGTGGCTTTTCCCGAATGCTACCGTCATGCCGGCCTGGTTCCAGGTTCTCATCAGGTCAATCCATGACCTCGTCAATACCATGTGGTGGGGCATCACCCTCGGCGTATTGATGATCTCCCTGCTTACGCGCATCCCGCGCGAATTCGTCATGTCCATTCTCGGGACAAGGCACGGCCTCAAAGGCATCCTGCGCGCCACTGCCGCCGGTCTGCTGCTGGACCTGTGCAGCCATGGCATCCTCATGGTGGGTGCCAAGTTGTATGAACGCGGCGCCAGCATTGGCCAGGTAGTGGCCTTCCTCGTCGCCAGCCCATGGAACTCCTTCTCCCTGACACTCGTGCTGATCGCACTGGTCGGCCTGAAATGGACCCTCGCCTTTATCGTGCTGTCGATGGTGATCGCCATCATCGCCGGCCTCCTCTTCGACATGCTGGTGGGTAGAGGGGTACTGCCGGGCAACCCGGCGCAGATCGACCTGCCGGCGCACTTCCGGTTCTGGCAGGCAGCCCGGGAAGGCCTGTCTCATGCCGACTGGAGCATCGGCCTGTTCGCCGGCATGCTGAAGGAGGGCATCAAGGAATCACGCATGGTGCTGCGCTGGATATTCTTCGGCATCGTGCTGGCCGGCCTGGTCCGGGCTTTCCTGTCACCGGAAACCTTCGGCACCTGGTTCGGGCCCACGCTGGCAGGACTGGGCCTGACCGTTCTGGTCGCCACGGTCATGGAAGTGTGCTCCGAGGGTTCCACACCGATTGCGGCAGACCTGCTGACCCGTGCCAATGCCCCCGGCAAAGGCTTCGCTTTCCTGATGACCGGCGTGTCTACAGACTACACGGAAGTGATGGTGCTGAAGGAAACCACCGGCAGTTTCAGGATCGCCCTCTTCCTGCCGCTGCTGACCGTGCCCCAGGTATTGCTGGTGGCTTGGCTGCTAAACGGATTCGCCGTTTAATCCCCAATAAAAAAGGCCGCCCGTGGGCGGCCTTCTTATTACCATATTGCCATCAATGGGCTTGTGGATCGGGCCTGACCTGAAACTGCACGATCTTGCCCTTGGTGCCTTTGCCGCCCTCGATATGCCACACGAGATGCGTACCGTAGTTGGCCCAGAGTGAGCGCCCCTTCCAACCGGCGTCGGGATCATCGATGCGTCCATCCAGACCACGCTGGTAGAAGCCCAGCGGATATGGCACGCGCATGCGGGTCCACTCCCCGCTTTCCGGATCCAGGGCGATCAGCGAATCCGAATTGGAACCGGTGATGATCGGCGTGTTGGCACCGAACCCGGCGACATCATGCTGGTCCACCCAGCCGAAGTAATGGAAATCGGCAGGAATTTCGGTGTCCGGATAAGTCGGGCCGTCGGTCTTGTACAGCGTCCAGCCAGATTCACAATGGGTGCCCAGGTGTGTGCTAGGGCCATTCAGCACCTCGCACTGGTTGCGGTCGAAGCGGGCGAAGTGGCTGCTGGCAGCCAGCGCAGTCCAGACCACGCCATTGGTGTCGATATCGATGCCGCGCGGGTCGAGGCCGGGATCGGCCACTTCAAAGACTTCTGAGATGCAGGTCTCCGGCGGGTTGTCGCCGCGATCCAGGCGCACGATATAGCCGGGGAAGGACTCGGAGGCGCCCCACACCACGTCGCCGTCGCTGGGATCGGGAATCACGGAGTACAGGTTCTTGCGCACCTCGGTATCCAGCGCGGGATCCGGATTCTCGGCATCATAAGCATTCCACGGCTTGGTGATCCTGCCGTCGCCGTTGGTGTCGATCACCTGCGGGCACCAGCCCTGCGAGTTGATCTCGTCACCGGTGCGGTCCCAGGTAGCGGTATCGACCCAGCCGAACATCGGGCCGGACAGCTCGTTGAAGTACAGCGTGCGCTCTGCGTTGTCGGCGAACTGCAGGTGGTGGGTGGCGAAGCAGGTGTCGATGAGGCCGAACTCGCCGGTGGACGGATCGTAAACCGACGCCTGCCTGCCGCTGCGGGTAAGCGGGTAGTACTCGGCAAACTTGTTCTTGATGTCACCGCGGTTCTGGCACCAGTCGGGCTGGTCGTTGCGGATCTTCGACGTCATCCATATGCGACCCAGTTCGTCCATCATCGGGTTGTGCGGATCGGACGGATTTTCCACGCCCCAGATATGCTCCATGCCCCAGAAATTGGAGGGACGTCCCGGTTGCGGGAAACGGCTGCGCACTTCACGCGGATCCTCGCGGGTGGGAATGACGATCTTGTAGTTGT
Organism: Pseudomonadales bacterium; assembly: GCA_023257855.1. Lineage (GTDB taxonomy): Bacteria > Pseudomonadota > Gammaproteobacteria > Pseudomonadales > Pseudohongiellaceae > Eutrophocola. The sequence goes on from JALRBG010000025.1 coordinate 6,464, forward strand.
CGTTGGTGATGGGATCCACCACTTCCAGCGTGCCGTGGCCGGAGGACACCGCGTAGATCGGGCCCATGGCATTCACGGTCGGGTCGCGCTTGTCGGTGGCGATTTCATCGTGCATGAAATCATGGTCACCGCCGATATCACGCAGGGTGACCACCACGTTGCGTTCCACACCCTGCGGGCGCGGCGGCGCCTGCGGCGGCACCATGCCGCCTTCGATGCGGCGGGTCCAGTTGGCCAGTATGCGCAGCATGCCTTCACGCCCGAGGCCCACGAAAGAGCCGTACATGCCGCCGCCGCGCACGCCAAGTTGCAGGCGGTAATCCCAGGCTTCCTCGTGGGAATCGAAGCCGAGGGCATCCATGTGATCCAGCGTGCGGGTGATCTGGCTGCCCTGCTGGTGGCAGAAATGGCAGCGCGCCTTGTATTCATGCACCCATTCCTTCTGGGTCTCGATATCGGTGGCAAAACCATTGCCCTGCGGGCCGGTGCCGGGGAACATGTCCGCCGTCGGGATTTCAAGAAGCGCAAACCAGTAATCCGGCGGATACACCATGGCGGCTTCCTGCGGTGAAGCTGCCACCACTGCGGTCAAATCGAGATCGCGATCCCCTGGTCGCCCTTCCACCGGAGCCGAATCGACCAGCCCGTAGCCGCGTACCCACACGTCATAGGTCGCTTCCGGCATCTGCGGCAGCGTGTAGCGGCCGTCATCGTCGGTGACCACGATCTTGATATACGGCGTATTGGTTTCATGGGTTTCCGCGATCACCCAGACGCCCGCTTCGGGACCGTTTTCACTGGTGACGCGGCCGGTGATATAGCCTTCAGGCCAGGCCCGTTCGGTAGCGGGCTTCATCGGTGCCTGCGCGAACAGCGATGTGCTGAGCGCAAGCAGGCAGAACAGGACGAGTTTCGGTGCTTTCATGTTTTCCCCCGGAACTGTATGAACAGTTTTATTTTGAGACTTGCTGTTTAGGCAAGAATAGCCCTCACCAGCGGAGCTGTCCATGCCGACCACCGGTCCTTCGGAGCCACATGGCAGGGCGATACGGGGGCAGGTGTATCGGGAAGGACCCAAAGCAACATACAATGGCTGAAACTTTGGCTTTTGAATCATTCAAGGGGGAAACCATGAAACGAATGCTGACCATACTTGCCGCAGCGTTGTTCACCAGTTGCGCGACAGCGGAAACCTACCCGGACGGTTACGCCGAAGATCGGGCCGCCATCATCGACCTGCAGCACCGCTATGTGCTGGCCATGGATTACTTCGATGCCGACGGTTATGCCGAAGTTTTCGCCCCGGATGGCAAACTGGACTGGGCACGCGGCATTGTCGACGGCCGCGAGGCGATTCGCGAATTCATGTCTACCGGCACCTATGACCTGAGAACCATGGGTTTCCAGCCGGCCACGACACCGGACGGCAAGGAATGGCCGTCAACCGTGCGCCACCTCATCACCAACCAAGTCATCACTGTTGAAGGCAACACCGCCAAGGCCATCACCTACTGGATGAACTACGCCAACAACGCGGACCGCCGCCAGATCCAGTGGCTGAGCTTCGGTTCCTGGGAAGACGAGTACGTCAAGATCGATGGCGAGTGGTTCTTCAGCATGCATAAAATCTACAACGAGGGCAATCCCAGGACCTTCACGGCCGGACAACCGAACCCCCTGAAGAAATAATCCCTGCGATTCAGTCACTGACAGGTTGGAAGTTGCTATAGGCTGTGCGCGAGGCACGCGCAGCTTGCCGCATCGCCCGGCTTTAAATTCAGATATCCAGGACCAGCCGTTCGGAGAAGGCGCGTGAACAACAGGGTGTGAATTGCCCCTCTCTATTGCGCTCGTCATCGGTGAGAATACTGTCACGGTGATCGGGTTCACCTGCCAGCACCTTGACGATGCACGTTCCGCAAATGCCCTGTTCGCATGAAATGGGATGGTTTATCCCGTTTTCGTAGAGCACATCGATGATGCTCTTGTCCGCCGGGATCGTGTAGGTTTGCTGGCTCCTCGCCAGCTGTATTTCAAAACTCCTTTCTTCCGCCATGCCAGTCAATCCGGGTTTTGCCGCTGCATCATTTTTGCCACCGCCCGTCTGGCCATGACCCGGGGCGCATCCGCCTTGTTGTCGACCAGCCAGTCTTCCCCGAACTCATTGATTCTTTCCTGCTGCGCTTCCACCATCACCTTGTCTTCGGCCAGGGCTTTCCTGATTTCACTGTCGATCATGTCTGTCGCCGCCGGGTTGTCCGTCTCATGACCATTGGCAGTGGACCAGAAATAAAAGCAGGAGGTATCGGTTTCAGGGGTCAGTGCGTGGAATATCCGCATGTCAAAACGCGGTGCCCCCGCTGTTGCCCTGTCCTTGCCGGCTTCCACCCCGCCGGAATACTGGATGACAAACGCCGGTGCAATAAATTCGAAATTCTGCCAGCGATCGATCATGCCCGGAAAAGGGACGCAGTTGTTATACACCGGCGGGGCCGGCGCATTGCTCATCTGCCGGCTCAACTTTATGCCGTTGTCCGTCGCATCGAGCACATTTTTTGCCACCATGTGGACACTGGGGGCCGAGCCGCCCACGGATGCGGGATGCACATAAGCCAGGTGCGTGGCATCGAGCAGGTTGTCCACCAGCATCAGGTAATGGCATTTCACCGGCATCATGTCGTGAATATGCGGCCAGTTCTCCCTGTCATCATGAAAGGGATAATCCGGGATCATGCTCTCGTCGGCTTTTTCCGGATCGCCATGCCATATCCACAGCATCTGGTCTTTTTCCACCAGCGGGTACCTGGCGACGCGGGCTTTTTTGGGAATGATGTCCTGGTTGGGAATTTCTACGCAGGCGCCGTCGCAGCCAAATACCAGGCCGTGGTAGTTGCAGCGGATACCCTTCTCGGTCACCGTGCCAAGGCTCAGCGGAGCGCCGCGGTGGCTGCAGCTGTCCAGCAGTGCGCAGGCCGCGCCGTCCAGGGTCCGGTACAGCACTATTGGCTCATTGCAGATACGGCGCGCGACGGGTTTCTCGGTGATTTCATCCGCCCACGCTGCCACATACCAGGCATTTCTTACGATCATTTCTGTTCCCCCACAGTAGCCGGTATGTTAATTCGCAGGGAATGATTAATAAAGGGAAGCGGAACGGGATTCTCGAGGAATGAACAATCAGGCTTTACTGATTGCCAAAAAGAAAAAAAACCAGGCCGGAGCCTGGTTTCATCGTCTTAATAAACGTCTTTATAAAAAATGGTGGGTCATGTAGGGATCGAACCTACGACCATCGGATTAAGAGTCCGGTGCTCTACCAACTGAGCTAATGACCCATGTCTAGAAGGGTTGGCATTATACCCGATTCTGCTTTTTAGTCAGTCCCGTAACCGTATTTCGAAATGATATTTTTCCCCTCGGCACTCAGCACGAAATCCAGGAAATTACGAGCGGCGATACTGTCCTCGCCGTGATTCAGCAGCACCACATCCTGACGAATGGGATCATACATGGCTTGCGGAACGATCCATCCCGCGCCACGCTGAATTCTTCCTTCTTCTACTACCTGCGACAGGGCCACGAAACCCAGCGGCACGTTGCCGGTTTCCACGAACTGGTAGGCCTGCGTGATGTTTTCACCGGTGACCCGGGTAATTCCCTGCAGTGCCATGCCGTCCAGCACCTGCGCCGCTGCGGCCCCGTATGGAGCCAGCCGCGGGTTGGCCAGCGCCACGCGCTGGTTACGCGGATCAAGCAAGGCCTCGCCATTACTCACACGCATGTCGGGATCGGCCGACCACAGCACCAGCGTGCCGAGGGCATAGGTAACGAGACTGCCGGCATCGGCCAGGCCATCAGCCACCAGTTGCGCCGGCTTTTCCGCATCGGCGGAAAAGAACAGGTCATAGGGGGCCCCATTGACCACCTGGGCATAGAGACGGCCGGAAGATCCTGAGGCTACAATCACCCGGTGTTCGCTTTCCTTCTGGAAATCGAGAGCCAGCTCCCGCAGCACCTGGGTGAAGTTGGACGCCACCGCGACGGTGATGTCCTCCGCCAGGGTTATCGGTGTTTGCAGCAGCAATATGCCGGCCACTAGTGCATGCAGGAATTTCATGGGCGCCAGTCTTGTTAATCTCTTAAAGAGACTCATATACTTGATCCTTCTCGCATAATAACAGCATCAGGGAGGGGACCGGGACATGCCGTCAACACATTGCAGGCTGACTGCCCAGGTAATCACAGCGGTCTTTATAACCGGCCTGGCAGTTAGCGCACTCGCCCAGACGAGCATCGGCCGCGGCGCCCCGGACCCACTGGTCCCTGACGAGCTGGTCGGCACAGAAACCAAGGGCTGGTGGGCCGGCGCCGGCATCCCGCCGGAATACCCGCCCATCTTCGCCACACGCGATGGTGAGATCCCGGCCGGCATCGAACCCCTGCCCTACGATATCTTCAGCGCCACCGATTTTTACCAGGACGAAAACCTCTGGTTCGACCCGCGCTACTACAAGTGCAACTCCCCCTCCGGCCTGGAGCAGATCTGGGGCGCCTACGAAGTTGCCATGGTGGGTGACAACCCGCCGGTCACGGCCGCTTGGGGCTATTGCGACCGCGACTATCCGCGCGAGGAAATCGTCAGTCCTTATCCCTTCCGCACCGCCGCTGAACACTACCAGGCCCTGCTGGATGACACCCGGGCCAGGGGCGGCTCCACGCAATACACCCAGGCCACCCTTCCCGACTGGAACGGCCGCTATAACCGCCGCAAGGACAAGAACGCCACCTGGTACTACGGCGCCATATTACAAGTACCCACCTACCTGAGCCTGCTGACACCGGAATACCAGCGCCGTTTCGTGCAGCAGATGTACCACTATTCCGGCAGCAGCGCCCCGCAGTGGCCGGGCTCCTACTGCTGGCCCGAGGGTTTCATGCGCCGCCTCGCCCAGTACGGCGGCAGCAGCGTGCAGATGGTGATGACCCCGGACTACATCCTCGACATGCGCAATGCCGCCAAGACCCTGATCACCCAGATACACCTCAATCGCGAATTCAACATGACCGGTGTCGTGCCGCGGCTGGGCCCGGACGTACCCGAATGGTTCGGCGAAACCATCGGCTTCTGGGACGGCGATGCCCTCATCACCTGGACGTCCAACGTGCAGGGCTGGATCTCGCACGGCGGTTTCGAGTACAGCAACAAATTCCAGACCATCGAGATCTATACGCCGTTTGCCGATGCGCGTGGTGAAGGACTGAAACATGAGGTCATCCTTTACGACGAGGAGGCTTTTGCCGATCCCCTGCGCATCATGGAATACATGGACAAGACCAGTGAACTGAACGAAGGCGACCCCCTGGTGTACATGGAGTGCGTCGCCTCCAACTATCCCATCGAGGGTCTGGCCACCCCGAAGACGCCGGGCAGCCGGCTGGAATACGAAATGCCCAATATTCCAGGCCGGCCCTGGGGGGATATCTGGGAGAGCTATCATGAGGAAGGCATGCAACGTCCTGAACAAGAAGACTTTTTCAGTTTCGAGTAGTCCCTGGCACACCGGCCCGGGACTGGACACCTAACGGCTTCCTGTTTACTCTTGGCCGCCGGGGAATTTGAATAAAACAACGTGCTGCAACCGGCACGCATAAACTGATTTGGGGGAATTACTCTTGCTGCATTCACGCTCACGCCTTTTGCTGGCCTGCACCATGGGCTGGCTTGTCACCATTCCTGCAATTGCCCAGATCAACGGCTTCACCGGCCAGGTGCTCGAGGTGGTGCCGCCTGACCGGGAGTTCGCCACTTCCGATGAGCATTACCAGTACCTGCTGGAAAAGGCCAATGGTGGAACCAAACACACCTTCGAAACCCTGCCGCGCTGGGACGGCCTCTGGTATACCGCCGGCAACAATCACATGGACCCGTTCATCGAGGGCGGCATGCGCGGCGGCAAGGTTCGTGAAGGCGTGCTCACGCCTGCCTATGAAACCGCTTACAAGGAGCGCTGGCGCCAGCTGCAGGAAGAGGGCCAGGTGCGTTACGACCGCCTCACCCACTGCGAGCCAGCCGGCATGCCGCGCTGGCTGCTAGAGCCCTACAACCACGAATTCATCAACCTGCCGCACGAGTCCTGGTTCATCAACGACTTTGCCAACAGCATCCGCCGCATCTACATCAACCAGGAACACACCAACCTGGCGGAAATGAACGGCGCCCATTCCTGGTACGGCGACACCATCGGTTTCTGGGACGGCGACAAGCTGATCACCAACACCAAGTACCTGATGCCGGCCGACTTCACGCGCTGGTCGCCCATGACCAGCAACCAGCTGGAACTGGTGGAAACCTGGGAGCTGAAGGAATTCGAGGATTTTGACAGGCTGGTGGTGCAGGTGACCATGTATGACAAGCATGCCTTCGTCAAACCGATCAATTTCGTTTATGCATTCCGCCGCGCAGATGACCTCGATGAGATCGGCTATCGCGTCCAGCACTGGCAGTGCGAGGAGAGCAGCAACTCCTACTTGGATGAAAACGGCATGACCAATTTCTACCTGCCCGGTGAACCGGGCTATAAGGACCCGCGTGGCGCCACCCTGTTCCCGGAACTACCAGGCCAGACGCCAGACCCTTTCAATGATCCTGTGCTAAACGGTGAGTAACAGAAACTGTAGGAAAGAGGAAAGAGAAAATTATGAAAAATTCGATGGACAACAATTTTTATGAGGCAAGAAAAGAGATGTTCATACAGCGCTCAAATGTGAAATCAAAAAGTTTAATTGGATTGGTACTTTCCTCTTTCCTCTTTACTCTTTCCTCTGGTGCACTTGCGCATCACAGCTTCTCCATGTTCGACCCGGACACTGAAATGGTCGTCACCGGCAAGGTGGTGCGCTGGGCCTTCAACAACCCGCACGCCTGGCTGTATATCAATGTCGAGGACGACAACGGCGAAATGGTCGAGTGGGGCTTCGAAGGCGGGGCGCCGCCCTCCCTGGTTCGCGCCGGCATTACCGGTCGCACCTACGTACCCGGCGATGAAATCACCGTCATGTTCAGCCCGCTGGTGGATGGCCGCCCCGGCGGCGCCATGTGCTGGGTCCTAGCGGCAGACGGTGAATACAAGAAGCCCGCCGACGGCGGCTGCGGCGCCCGCGATCCCGAAAACATCTCGCGCTGGGAAAAATGGATGGAGATGGGCATCTCCACGAGCAAGGATCCCCGCGCGGAACGGTAATTCGGTTCAAGCATTAAAAAAGGGAGCCGGCGGCTCCCTTTTTTATTTTCCTCTTTCTATTCACCAATGTCGGATGACGGCACTGCGTGCCTCTTCCGACCTACTCAAACCATTGCCGGGGCCGGTTCTTCCAGCGGCACAATCTTGAAATTAGTGATGCCGTAGACAATGGAGATCACCGGCATCGCCAGGTTGAAGAAACAGAACGGCAGGTAGACGAAGGTCGGCACACCCAGGGTCGCCGCCATGAAGGCGCCGCAGGTGTTCCAGGGAATCAGCGCCGATGTCACCGTGGCCGAATCCTCGATGGCCCGGCTCAGGTTGATCGGCGCCAGGTTGTGATGACGAAACGCGACCTTGTACATGCGCCCCGGTAGCACGATGGCCATGTACTGGTCGCCGGCGATGATGTTGGTGCCGATGCATGTGAGGATGGTGGAGGTGATGATGGCAGCGGAACTCTGCGCCCGTTTCATGATTTCCTGCAAAATCTTCACCAGCAGGCCGGTGTGTTCCATCGCCCCGCCAAAGAATACCGCACACATGATCAGCCAGATGGTATTGAGCATGCTGGCCGCGCCGCCGCCGCTGAGAAGATCGTCGAGGATCGCATCGCCGGTGCCTGCCGTATAGCCGGAAAAGGTCATCGTCCACAGGACCGCCAGGGCCTCGTTCTCATCCCCTGTACCAATGTCCTGGAATACCAACGCGTACAGGATGCCCAGGAAGGCGGCTATCAGGATAGCCGGCAGCGCGGGCACTTTTTTCCAGGCCAGCAGGAACAGCACCACCAGCGGCAGCAGCATGTACCAGCCGATCGTGAAATTGCTTTCGATGACACCTAGCATCACCTGGAGACCATCGATATCGGTGGCCGGTTCCGCGGTGAAACCGATAATGGTGAACAGTATGAGGGCGAATACCAGCGCCGGTATGCCGGTCCATGTCATGTGGCGGATATGGGAAAACAGGTCCACTTCCGCCACGGCGGGAGCGAGGTTGGTCGTGTCCGATAACGGCGACATCTTGTCACCGAAGTAGGCGCCGGAAATAATGGCGCCGGCAGTGATGGCCGGCGACAATCCGAGTCCACCTGCCGTGCCGATCATGGCGACGCCCACGCTGGCGGCAGTGGTCCAGGAACTGCCGATGCTCAGCGACACGATGGCGCAGATCAGGCAGGTGGCGGCATAGAACACCGCTGGATTCATCAGTTTCAGCCCGTAGTAGATCATGGCGGGCACAACACCACCCGCCATCCAGGCACCGATCATGATCCCCACCGCCAGCAGGATGAAGGTGGGACCGAAGATAATGGCCATGCCCTGGAAGACTTCCTTTTCCAGCGCCTGCCAGGGCTGGCCGTTTTTCAGGCCGACCAGCAGCGCGACGCATGCGGCCAGCATCAGGGCGATCTGGTTGGGGCCGTAGGAGGAGTCGGCGCCATACAGGCGCACGGACAGGAACAGGGAGATGACCAGGAAGGCAACGGGTATCAGGGCGTCGACCAGCGTTGGCGCTTTTTTACCCGGGACGACCTGCGTGTAGGACATAGTTAAATTCCGAAAAGTTCGTTGTTGGTACTTGTTGTAAGGCCATTCGCCGACGTAACAGGCCTCAGGAGGCTAATGGCCTTTCGACAAGTTGCAACCTTTGTATCACTCCAGCAGCTTGGTCGCCAAAAACCGTGTGCTCGTTTTCCGACTGAGGCCTGTTACGTCGTCAAATGAGCACACGGCTTTTGCCGACGCACTCCGTTCTAATCCAGTTTATGAATCACCAGCCCGGATTTCAGTTTCGGTTCAAACCACGTGGATTTTGGCGGCATCAACTTGCCCTCGCCAGCGATGGTCATAAGCTGTTCGATGGCAACCGGATGACAGGCAATGGCGGCCGCGAAGCCGTCATTGTCCACGGCCTTCTCCAGCACCGCCAGCCCCCGGGCGCCGCCGATGAAGTCGACACGGTCATCGGTGCGCTGGTCCGTGATACCAAGCAGAGGCGCCAGCAGGGAATCCTGCAGGATGGACACGTCCAGTCGTGACACGCTGTCTGCGATAGCATCCGACGGCTGCCTGAAGTCCAGGCGGTACCACTGGCCGGCAAGATAGAGGGAAAACTGTTCTGGCGCATCCGGCAGGCGCGCTGCGCTCGCCTTTACTGTGAAATTGTCTTCCAGCGCGGCCAGGAAACCGGTGGCATCGTATTCACCCAGGTCACGAATCACACGATGGTAGCCGAGGATGTTGAGCTGGTCGTGGGGAAACAGCACGGCCATGAAATAGTTGTAGGCCTCTTTGCCCGTATGCTGCGGATTGGCATCCCGGCGCAAGGCACGGTAGCGCATCGCGGCGGCGGAACGGTGGTGCCCGTCTGCCACGAACAGTGTGGGTACATGTTGGAACAGCGAGCTAATCCGATCGCCGATCACAGCATCATTGATTACCCAGAACTCGTGCTGAACGCCGTAGCTGATGAAGTCGTTGACCGGCACACCATCTGCGCAGTCGGCCATCAGGTCATCAAGGGCGTTTTGCGCCCGGTAGGTGAGAAAAACCGGCCCGGTCTGCGCCTGCACCGCCTGCATGTGCCGGGTGCGGTCGTTTTCCTTCACTGGCCTGGTCAGTTCGTGCTTGCGAACGACGTCGTTCTCGTATTCATCGATGCTGACCAGTCCGACGACGCCGGTCTGGCTGTGTTCACCGAGGCTTTGCCGGTACAAGTAGAAACAGGGGGAGCCATCGAGCGAGAAGATGCCATCGCTGATGAAGCGCGCCATGTTTGCCCGGCCCGTGTCGTAGACAGCATCGCTGTAGACATCCACCGCGGGATCACAATCGATTTCGGGCTTGCTGATATGCAGGAAACTCAGGGAATTGCCATGCGCCAGCGCCCGGGCTTCATCGCTGCTGACCACATCGTAGGGTGGGGCCGCCACGTTGGCGGCCAGGGCGGGGAGCGGCCGCATGCCTCTGAAGGGAAGTACGGTCGCCATTGTCTTTTCGGGCCTTATACGACTGCGAGCAATTCCACTTCGAAGACGAGCGCCTGGTAGGGACCGATGACGCCACCGGCACCATTAGCACCATAGGCCAGATTATGTGGAATGAAAAGCTTCCACTTGTCGCCAGGCTTCATCATCAGCAGCGCCTCGGTCCAGCCGGCGATGACGCCGTTGACCGGGAATTCAATGGGCTCGCCGCGATCAACCGAGCTGTCAAATACAGTGCCATCCACGAGGGTGCCGTGATAATGCACTCTCACCGTTGAGGATTCAGTCGGGGATTCACCGTCGCCGGAGGCAAGCACTTCGTACTGGAGGCCGGTTTCGGTAATGTCTACCTCCTCACGCTTGGCATTGTCTTCCAGGAATTGTTCGCCCTGGGCTGCCAGGCGGCCGGCATCCTCGCTTTGCTGCTGCATGATGCGCTTGTTGAGTTCATCGATGGCAGCCTTGATATCCGCGTCGGATACCTGGCTGGGGTTGCCATCCAGTACGTCTGCAATGCCGGCGATGACCGCGCGGGTGGACATGCCGTCGAAGGGCTGCCGTGCCAGTTGTTCGCCAACCTGGCGGCCAATACCGTAGCTGGCCTGTTCATCGATGGAAGTAAATTCTTCAGACATACTGTTTTCCCGGATTTTTTTCAAATTGAGCGGCGATTCTAACATGGATACAACAGTGTATGGAGTTGTTGTGGCCAGTACCCGGCTTACCTACAATGGCATCAATCTCACCAGCGGAGCCGGCGGCCATGACTGCGGAACTCCTTTGGGGCATCGACCTCGGCGGTACCAAGATCGAAATCCTGGTCATGGAGGCATTCAGTCACCAGGTGCTCGTGCGTGAACGCATCGATACCGAAAAGGAACGCGGCCGCGCCCACATACTCGACAATATCAAAAAGCTGGTGGAGACCACTGCCAGAAAGCTGTGGGCCAGGCCAGCGCACATTGGCTTTGCCACACCGGGCACACTGGATCCGGTTACCGGCCTGCTGAAAAACAGCAACACGACCTGCCTGAATGACACGCCGCTCAAGCGCGACCTGGTAAAACTGCTCAATATCGATGTCACCCTGGCCAATGATGCCAACTGCTTCGCCCTGGCCGAGACGACGCTCGGTGTGATACCGGACGAATGCCCGCACGCTGAAGTGGTGTTTGGCATTATCATGGGCACCGGTATCGGCGGCGGCATCGTCGTCGACGGTCGCATCATCGGCGGCATCCATGGCATAGGCGGCGAGTGGGGACACATCCTGCTCGATCCCGAAGGCGAGCCATGCTATTGCGGTAAACGCGGCTGCGTGGAAACCGTCATCTGCGGCCCGGCTCTGGAGCGTTATTATGCAAAACTGTCCGGCACCACCCTGCCACTGCCTGCCATTGCCGCGCGGGAAGCCACCGACCCGCATGCCGCGGCCACCATCGAACACCTGCTATCCAGTTTC
>JALRBG010000038.1 GCA_023257855.1 Pseudomonadales bacterium
TCAATATCGATGTCACCCTGGCCAATGACGCCAATTGCTTCGCCCTGGCCGAAACGACGCTCGGTGTGATCCCGGACGAATGCCCGCACGCCGAAGTGGTGTTCGGCATTATCATGGGCACCGGTGTCGGTGGCGGCATCGTCGTTGACGGCCGCATCATCGGCGGCATTCATGGCATAGGCGGCGAGTGGGGACACATCCTGCTCGATCCCGAAGGCGATCCGTGCTATTGCGGCAAACGCGGTTGCGTGGAAACCGTCATCTGCGGACCGGCACTGGAGCGTTACTATGCAAAACTGTCCGGTACCATCCTGCCACTGCCGGCCATTGCCGCACGGGAAGCCACCGACCCGCATGCCGCGGCCACCATCGAACACCTGCTAACCAGTTTCGCCCGCGGCATCTGCCAGGTGCTTAACGTGCTCGACCCCGATGCGGTCATTGTTGGCGGCGGCGTTGGCAATATCGAGGCGTTGTACGGCGAACGCTGCCTGGAAAAGATCAGCCACCATATCTTCAATCACGCCTTTCACGGCCGCATCCTGAAGCCGGCGCTGGGTGACAGCGCCGGTGTATTCGGCGCGGCCATGCTGGCGTCCAGCTACTGAAAAGCACCTACGACCGCCGGGCCAGAATAACCATGACCATGACATACACCGAAGCCAGGGACTATCTGCTGGGCAAGCCCGATGCCATCGAGGATTACCCGTTCGGTCCGGAGGTTGCCGTGTTCAAGGTTTGCAGCAAAATGTTCGCCACGCTCGTGGAAAACGAGGGTATTGCCTCTTCCAACCTGAAATGCGATCCCCAGGAAGCGCTCATGCTGCGCGATATCTTTACCGATGTTAAGCCGGGCTACCACATGAACAAGAAACACTGGAATACGGTGCAACTCGACGGCGATATACCGCGTGGAGAGATAGAGCGCATGATGGACAATTCCTATACACTGGTCGTCAAAAGCCTGCCCAGGAAAGTGCGCCAGTCGCTTGAAATTAGGTACGGCACAGAGTCTGTTTACCGATAAGAAGTTTACCCGTTGAAACTCCGCTTTTATGTCATCCTGGTCGTCCTCGCCGCCATCTGGGGCTCGTCCTTCATGTTCGCCCGCATTTCGGTAGGCGAATTCGGCGCCATCCCCCTCAGCGCTGCCCGCTCCACCATCGCCGCCCTGACGCTTTACGCCATCATGATAATCTCGGGCAAGGCCGGACAGTTCTGGCGGCACTGGAAGCACTTTTGTGTGCTCGGCCTGATCAGCACCGCCCTGCCCTTTACCTTCATCACCATCACCACCCAGTATTCGACCGCCGGATTTGCCTCCATCCTGAACGCCCTCACACCGATCATGAGCGCCGGTGTCGCCTGGGTCTGGCTCAGGGAAAACCTGACCATGACGATGATAGCGGGCATCGGCCTGTCTTTCGTCGGCGTCATCGTCATGATTACCGACACCCAGTCAGTGTCCACCGATCTCATTTTCCTGCCGGTGCTGTTCGGCCTCCTGTCCGCCTTGTTTTACGGCCTGACCGGCAACTATTCGCGCAAATTCATGACCGGTGTACCGTCCATCGTACTGGCCACCGGCTGCCAGGTCTTCGCCGCCCTGTTCATGATTCCGCCGGCACTGTTCCTGTGGCCGGACGCCGCCATCAGCACTGCCGGCTGGATCAACGCAACCATCCTGGGCCTGCTGTGCACCGGCCTCGCGTTCATCCTGTATTTCCACCTGCTGGAAAATATCGGTGTCGCCCGCACCGTGATCGTCACCTACCTGATCCCGGTGTTCGGCATGTTGTGGGGCTTCATTTTCCTGGATGAAACCATCACGCACAGCATGCTCGGCGGGGCCGCGCTTATCCTCTCGGGCATCGCCCTGACCACCGGGCTGGTGGACGCCATGCGCAAACGAAAAGCCGGCGCATTGCCTGCGGATGGGGTTTAATACGCCCATGAATATCAGTTTCCTGGCATCCCACGGCGGCTCATCGGCAAAGGCGATCATCGCCGCCATGCTAAGTGGCGAGCTCGCAGCCGAACCGGGTATCCTCATCACCAACAATGTCCTCTCGGGCATTTTCCAGTGGTGCAAGGACAACGACTTTCCGGTTCATCACATATCCTCGAAGACGCATGCTGACGAGGACGCCGCCCTCCTGGCCGCGCTGCAAGCGGCCGGCACGGATATCGTGGTCTGTTCCGGCTACATGAAAAAAGTGGGGCCGAAGACGTTAAAGGCGTTTCCAGGCAGAATACTGAACATCCATCCCTCACTACTGCCCAAACATGGCGGGCAGGGCCTGTATGGCGACAAGGTGCACGCGGCAGTGCTGGCAGCGGGAGAAACCGAATCCGGCGCCACGGTGCACATTGTTACCGCAGAATACGATGACGGCCCCATACTGGGGCAGTCGCGGGTAAGCGTCACCCCCGGCGACACGGTCGAGACACTGCGCCGGAAGGTGCAGGATACCGAGCCTGGCCTGTATATCGACTGCCTGAAAAGGGTTTTGACTCGGCCCTGAATATTACCTACTCTCCTTTCAAAGCAGAACGCTATCCCAGACAACGATGATCCAATCAATCACCCAGGCCCAAAGTTACGTCCACGGCGTCGTGCTGAATGGCGACGGCTCCGCCACCCCCCTGGATCAGACTTCCTCCCTGGACAAGCCGCTCTGGGTACACCTGGATTACTCCCTGCCCGACTGCGCTGAAACCCTGTCATCGCTTGGGCTGTCCGACAACATCATCGAAAGCCTCGTGCGGACCACCACGCGCCCGCGCACCATTGCGGACAGGGGCGGCTTCATGATCTTCCTGCGTGCGGTCAACCTTAATCCCGGCGATGAGCCCGACGACATGGTCTCGCTGCGGGTCTGGCTGGAGCAGGACCGCCTGATCACCGTGCGCCAGCGCAAGGTGTACTCCATCCAGGACATCCGCAGGGAAATGGAGGCCGGCAACGGGCCAGAGCATATCCAGCAGCTGTTCATCCTGATCGTGGAACGACTGGCCGATCGCATTTCAGAGTACGTCGACAACATCGAGGAAAAAGTCGGTGAATTCGAGGAGTCGATAGAATCGTCAAATTCCAACCAGGTGCGGGTGGCAGTTTCCTCCCTGCGCCGCCAGTCCGCCATGGTGAGACGCTACCTGGCACCCCAGCGCGATGCGCTCGACTCCTTTCACCGGCAATGCCGCAGCATTCTCAATGAAGTCCAGGCTTTCGAGCTGCAGGAGCAGACCGACCGCATCATTCGCTACGTGGAAGATCTGGACCTGGTGCGTGAACGCTGCCTGGTGCTGCAGGAAGAACTGATGAATCGTATCGCCCAGGAGCAGAACGCCCGCATGTACGTACTGTCCATCGTGGCTGCGGTGTTTTTACCGATTTCCTTTGTCACCGGCCTGTTCGGCATGAACGTCGCCGGCCTGCCCGGCCTGGAAGCTCCCGCGGCCTTCGCCCTGGTAGCCGGATCCATGGCCGCCATCGCCGGCGGCATCCTGTTCTATTTCAAACTCAAGAAGTGGTTTTAACTTGTCAGACGCAAACATCAATTCCAGCCAAAGCCCGATCATCGACAAACTCGAACACCTGGAGCACACGCGTGCCATCCATGCCCATGGCGGCCTTGCCTACGACACCCTGAAGGGGTTCGAGCGCATCCTGTCAGCCGACATGGAGCGTACCGCGGAAACTGGTTGCGGGCGTTCCACCATCCTGTTTTCCGATATCTCGCAGCACCACACGGCTTTCTGCCTCGATGACCATGACTATGGCGTCCAGTCCAGGATCGGCTACTTTGAAAAATCCAACCTGGCGAAGCCGGCCAACGTGGAATGGGTGCTGGGGCCGACGTAGGTCACCCTGCCCGTGTATACCCATGGCGATCCCTACGATTGCGTACTGATCGACGGTCCTCACGGCTACCCCTTTCCGGACATGGAGTACTACTACTTCTAGCGGCTCATCAAACCGGGCGGCATCCTCATCATCGATGACATCCACATCCCCTCCATCGGGCGCATGGCGGACATCATCCAGGAGGATGCGATGTGGGAATTCGTCGAGCTCCTGTCCACCACCGCGGTCTTCCGCCGCACCAGTGCACCACTTACGCCGAACAAGGGCGACCACTGGTGGACACAGGATTAGAACCGGCGCCGCATCACGCCGGACATGGAGTTTTACCTGGACGATGGCAAGAAGGCGAGACCGTTAGCCGACCGCGCCAGTGAGGTGCTTGGCCAGCAACAGGCCAGGGACACACTCTGGGGCAGGATCAGGAACAAGCTGTTTGGCTGAGCGACCAGCCCGTCGCGCTACTTGTCGTCCCTGACCAGCCGCAGCTGCCCGTCCAAATGCACGTCACGCTGCGGGAAGGCGATGACTATTCCTGCTGCGTTGAACAGTTCATCAATCGTGAAGCGTATGTCCGACCGCACCTTGCGCAGATCCTTTTCCGCGGACGCATCAATCCAGAAGTAGGCATCGAAGATCAGGGCATTGTCCCCGAAGTCCTCGAAGAACACTTTAGGCGGCGGATCGTCCATGGTGTCCGGGTGGTCATCCACTGCCCGCATGATCAGCTCCTCCACCTTGCGCACAGGGGAGCCGTAGGCCACGCCGACACGGACCACGCAACGCGTCTTCTTGTCGATCAGGGTCCAGTTCACCACGGTGTTTTCCAGCAGCTGGCTGTTCGGGATGAGCAGGTGCACGCCATCTACACGGCGCACCCGGGTGGAGCGCGTACTGATGGTTTCAACCGTGCCCTTTACATCACCGATTTCAAGGAAATCACCGATACGGATCGGCTTTTCCCACATCAGTATCCAGCCGGAAATGAAGTTGTTGATAATGTTCTGGGCACCGAAACCAACACCGATCGCCACGGCGCCGGAAACGAAGGCGAAGGCGCCGAGCGGCACGTTCAGCAGCGTAAGGATGACGAGAACAACTATGACCAGGCTGGCTATGACATAGATGCGCCTGATGAGTAGCTGAACATCCGGCGGCAGCTGGGATCGCTCGAGGCGCGCATAAATGAATTTACTGAAGGCCTGGTAGAGGAACCAGGCGACCAGGACCAGCAGCGGGATCGACAGTAGTTGCCAGACCGCGTAGTCCTGCCCATTGAAGCTGAAAACCGTAGTGCCGAGAAAATCGAGTGCGCTTTCCATCATGACTCACTGCTGGATGATTCAGGCCACCATCATAGAGATGCCATTGCGGTGAAACAATACCTTCTTCGCCACAGGTTCGTGAGCGTCGCATTTCCCGAAGACGGCTTCAATGTCATAATCTGTGCTCACTTTTCCAGGCGTATCCACCAGCATGAAGATTACCGTACTCAGCCACCCGGACTGCATAGCCCATGACCCCGGCAAGGGCCATCCCGAAAACCCGATGCGCCTGGCCGGCATTCTGAAGGCGATGGACAATGAGTCGCTCAACACCTCGCTGGTTCGGGGCGAGGCGTTATTGGGCACGGATGAGCAGGTCCTGCTTGCCCATTCGCAGTACCACCTGGACAACGTACGGGCGAAAGCGCCGACACAAGGTTCCGCCTCGCTGGACCCTGATACGCACATGTCACCCGATTCCCTCAATGCGTCGCTGCGGGCGGTGGGCGCCGCCTGCCAGGGCGTCGACCAGCTATTGGCTGGCAGCGCGGAAGCGGTCTTCTGCGCCACGCGTCCCCCAGGCCACCATGCCACGCCCGACCGGGCCATGGGCTTCTGCCTGTTCAACCAGGTGGCGATCGCCGCCATCCATGCGCGAGACAACCTCGGTATCGAGCGTGTCGCCATCGTCGATTTCGACGTCCATCACGGCAATGGTACACAGGACATCGCCAGGGGCCGCGACGGCATCTTCTTCATCTCAACGCACCAGAGCCCTCTCTATCCCGGCACCGGCATGGTGGAGGAAAACCTCGACAACAATATCCTCAACGTGCCCCTGCCGGGCGGTACCGGGCACAAGGCCTACGTGTCGGTATTCAGCGAGCAAGTGCTCCCGGCCCTGGAGGCATGGCAGCCGCAATTGTTGCTGGTGTCGGCGGGGTTCGATGCGCACCAGGGCGACCCGCTGGCCGGCATGGCGCTGACCGACGACACTTACTACTGGCTTGGCAAGCAGTTACAGGAAATTGCAGGCAGGTACTGCGAAGGCCGGTTGCTGTCGACGCTGGAAGGCGGATACAACCTGGGGGTGCTGCCAGGCAGCGTGAGCGCCTATCTCAACGGCTGTCTCGACGCCGGCAGGAGCTAGCCGTTCGGTCCGGCTTACTTCACCGGGAAATCGAAGTAGGTGTCCGGGTAGGGTTCATCGCGCAGGGTGAAATGCCACCACTCTTCCTCCAGCCCCATGAAGCCGTGCTTGCTCATCACGGTGCGCAGCAGCTGGCGATTGGCGCGCTGCTGCACGGTGACAGTGGTATCGCTGGGCCACGACTTCTGGTCGAACAGGTCGAACGGGGTGCCCATATCGAGCTCCCTGCCGTCCTCCAGCGAAATGATGGTCAGGTCCACGGTGCTGCCGCGGGAGTGGCTGGATTTCTCGGCGATGAAACCGCGCGGAATAAGCTCATCCTTCTCCACGTTGGGATAGTAGATGTCCTTCATACGCTCATCGTCAGGATCGTTGGCCCAGCGGATGAAGTAATCAACCGCCCGCTGCGGCCGGTAGGCATCGAAGATCTTCAGCGCGAAATTGGAATAGGACAGATCCTGCTGTACTTTCTTCAATGCCATGGCGGCCTGCAGGGTGACGACCAGGACATTGCTCTGGTAGCCGGGAATGGGCTGGCCGATAAAATTTTCATCAGAGTAGTAACGCAGGTCGAACTCCACGTAGGGAATGACCTCCGTCAGGTAGATGAAATTGTCAGGAACTTCCTGAGAATGCGTGATGGAAGAGTAGGAAAACATGACTACCAAGAGTATCTGTCTACTCACCGGCTGTCACCCGAAAAATTTCTGGCGTGATTCACAACAATGACTTAGGAGGAAACCTCAATCCGGCACCTTCATTCTTGTCTCTTTCCTCTTTCGTCTTTCCTCTTTCCCCTTTCCTCTTGCCTTGTCTACTGTGGCGTGAGCCGCAAAACTTCCCCGGGGAAATTACGCCCTTCAGCGTCCTCGGAGTCGGTCAGCACATACAGCGCACCATCGGCGCCCTGCTCCAGATCCCGCACACGCCGGTCACGATCCGCCAGCAGGTGCTCCTCTGCCACCACCCTGTCACCGTCCATGACCAGGCGTACCAGGAACTTGCCCTGCGAGGGACTCATGGCGCCAAGGAAGACATTGCCTTGCCACTCGGGGAACATGTCGCCTGTGTACATCATCAGGCCGGACACGGCCAGCGACGGAAACCAGTAATACAGCGGCTGCTCGATGCCGGTGCGTTCGGACGGACCGATTTCGGAACCGTCATAATTCTTGCCGTAGGTGACATAGGGCCAGCCGTAGTTGCCGTTGGCAATGATGCGGTTGAGCTCGTCGCCGCCCATGGGGCCGTGCTCGATGGTCCACAGCTCACCCGTTTCAGGATGGATCATGGCGCCGTCAGGATCACGGTGTCCCCAGGACCAGATTTCCTGGCGCACCCTGGTGATGCCGTAATAGGGATTGTCCTCGGGAATGGAACCGTCAGGATTGATGCGCAGCGTCTTGCCGCGGGCCGAGGTCAGTTTCTGCACGTCCTGGCTGGCGTCGCTGTTGCCGAGGCCAAAACCCATGGTGGTGATGAACAGTGTGCCGTCCGGCGCCTGCACCGTGCGTCGAGCCGGCAGTTCCGCAATCACTTCCACGTCACGAATGCGGCGGTTGTTATCCGCGAGACGCGCCCGGGCAATGGTATCCACCTGGAACAGCTCGCCAGTTTCCACGGCGCGGCTGCGGCGCTCCGCACTGACCGGACCGCCGCGTTCGCCTGGCGGCGGTGATGGATAGGCCAGGAACAGCGTACGTGACTCGGCGAAGTCGTAGGCGGGAATGACATCCATGAGGCCGCGACCGCCCACCGAGCGTACCGCGGGCATGCCGCGCAGGGGGCGGGACATCTCGCCGTCAGGACCAACGATCCTGGCCTCACCCTTGCCGTCCACAACCAGGAGGTTACCGTCAGGCAATGCCGCCAGCGAACGCGGCCGTTCCAGGCCGGATGCCAGCACTTCCACGGTGTACGCCGAAGGCGCGGCCGGCGCCGGTGCGCCGGTTTGTCCCTCGAAGGCCGGAGTCGGCGGATTGGCGAATGGGTCCACGCCGGTGTCCGCGGCAAAACTGCCTGCAGTGGTGCCAAGCATGACAACGGCAACGATGGCTCTGCATAGTGTCATGACAACAAACCTCCCTTGACGACTGTATGTTAGATCAACGCGGTGGAAAGCCCGGGAACGTGGCGCAGCCTTCCGGGATGTGGTGATACGGCTGGGCCTGGTCGAGCCAGATGACATGGTCAGGCTTGTCATAAAGGGTCGGGTCATCCAGCGTACCTACCTTGACGATGGCGATGCCTGCCGCCGCCGGTGCCCAGGTCACCAGGTGGGTGCCGCAGTCGGCGCAGAAATCACGGGTCACCGGATTCTCCAGGCTGGTCTTCTTGTACTGCTTCGGTTTGCCCTTGGTATAGGAAAAATTCGGTTCGGGCACGCCCATCACGATATTCGGGTTACCTCCGCTTATATAGCAGCACGCACGACAGCAGCATTGGCCCTTGAATATCGGGTCGCCTTCAATCTTGTAACGGACATTGCCGCAATAACAACCGCCTTCAATACTCATATCTGTTTCCTCTTATTATCTATGGGGTGTAATAGTTCGTTATTCCAGGACCTGCATGCCGCCGATCATGCCTTCATAGGCTGTCGTGTTCAGCCACTGGTATGTCGCCTCGAACAACTGCTGCGCATCGCTTTCCCACATGGCGTTGTGGGAGGAGCAGGCCATCTCCAGGTACAGCTTCGGACCACCGTAATCGTTGTACAGGTTCTTCACCAGCTGCGGATTGACCTGGCCGTCGTGGGTTCCGGCCACCATCAGCAGTGGCGATGTACTCGCTGCAACCACGTCGCGGCCCCAGCCGAAGGTGGCGGCGCTCGGTGCCCGGCGCACTCCCGTGCCCCAGGTGGCGCCGACAGGATCGGAGGCCAGCATATCAGCCCAGATAGTTTCACCAACGGCCATGTCGTACTGGTTGTCGCAGCCCACCTGGCGATCCCAGTTGGCGAAGAAATCGTCGCGGCTCTGCTTGGTGATGGCGGCACCGGACAGATCCAGCATGCTCAACTCGGCAGGCACGTCGCCACGGTATGCCGGGGCAAGTTGCACGATATTCGCCACCTTGTCGGTGTGGCGGGCGGCATAGCCGCCGGTGCGCGGTCCACCCTGGGACCAGCCCACCAGGTGTACCCGTTCCACGCCGCGTAGTTCGCGGATGTAATCCACTACCGCATCGATGTCGTCCCAGTCGGAGTCCATGGAGGTCAGCGCCCAGGCATAGCTGGGCGGACAGGCATCGCCGAACAGCTGTTCCTGCTGTTGAGCTGACAGGTTGCAGCGGTCATTCATCACCGGCGGGCGATAGGAGCGCCCGTAGCCGGTCATGTCCATGGCAAAGGTGTCCATCCCACGCGCTGCAAGGTATTCCATCCAGCTGTAGCCCGGCACAGGCACATCGAAGGCCACTTCCGCGGGTGTGCCTGCACCGTGCACGAACAGGACTACCTGCCCTTCCAGATCATCGCGCATTGTGACTGACGGACTGACCCGTTCACGCACATAGAGTTGGGAGACTGCACCGGTCATGGAAGGCACGCGGGACACCACGGGGACATAGTATTCATTCAGGGCGATGTCCGGATTGCGGCCACTGTCCATGGGCACCTGGGCACAACCCGTGACGGCAGCCAGCAGCAGGCATAAAGCGGTGTATTTGGATGAAATCGGCATGTGTTGCTCCCCCCTGAGCATGGCAACGGGCCAGAGATACAGAGACTATGACAGTCGGCGGGCATGTTCAAGACGCCCGGAACTCGGTAAATTGACTATTAGGGAGGGGCGGGGAATAATCGTTCCTCGAACAAATTTTGCCAGGGGGTTTCATCATGGCCGACACAAAACAACAACAAGACAATCCCGAAGCCGGCCGCCGCAAGGTCCTGAAAACCGGTGTTGCCATGGGCTCACTGGCAGCCACCGCCAGCATGCCGTTCTGGTCGCAGGTCGCCCTGGGTCAGAACGAGACCGCAGTGCCATTTACCGACATGCCCGACGGCTATACCGTGCCGCCGAAACAGGCCGGCGGCATCTATTACCAGGACACCACCAAGGTCGAGGATTTCTATTCACCTAACGGCAACTTCTACGTCATCCAGCATTACACCCAGCCCGCCATCAATGAGGCGGACCACAGCCTGAAGGTCACAGGCCTGGTAAACAATGAACTTACCCTGTCACTGGCCGACCTCAAGCGCATGCAGAAATTCGAGATCGATGCCGGTTTCGAATGCGGCGGCAATTCACCGCGCCTGTTCCAGGGCCTGATCGGCAACGCGCGCTGGGGCGGCGTGCGCCTGGTGGACGTGCTTGAGGCGGCCGGCCTCGACCGCGACGGCATCGAAGTGGTGTTCTATGGCGCAGACAAGGGCATGGAAAAGACCCGTATCGATTCCGATCTGCAAGTGGAGCAGGCCTTCGGCCGCAGCATGCATATCGACGATGCCCTAAACCCGGACATCATCCTGGCCTATGAAATGAACGGCGAAGCATTACCCATGTTCCACGGCGCCCCGCTGCGTCTTGTCGTGCCGGGCTGGTACGGTGTCGCCAACGTGAAATGGCTGAGCCAGATCCACGTGCAGGACCGCCGCTTCATGGGCCGCTTCATGGGCCGCGATTACGTCACGCTGGCCAAGCGCGATATCGGCGGCGAGGAGCGCTGGGAAGAGCGTTCCGTCACCAAGATCCGCCTGAAGTCCTCCATCATCCGCGTCTCGAAGACCGGCAACGACCACAACATCCTCGGCTTCGTGCTCAACGACGGCACGCCCCTGCGCTCGGTCGAAGTCAGCATCGACGGCGGCCCCTGGCAGCAGGCCGAACTGGACCCGCGCAACTCCAAGTATTCCTGGAAGCTGTTCAATTACACCTGGCGTAATGCCAGCGCCGGCGAGCACACCATCGTGTCACGCGTCACAGACGTTACCGGCGAGGTGCAGGCGACCCAGGACGAGATGCCGGAAAAACCGACCCGCTGGGAGAATTACGCTCAGTTCCCGAGAACAGTCAGGATCGGGTAAAACGTTTTCTTGAACGATAAAAAAGCCCGCGTAAGCGGGCTTTTTTATTGCGACTCCAGCGTCAGGCCATGTTCTTGATAGGCACTTCCGGGTTCACGTCCGTCTCGTAATCCACACCCGGCACATCAAAGCCGAACAGATTGAGAAACTCTGCCTTGTAGCCGGCAAAATCCGTGAGTGAGCCGATATTGTCCGACTCCACCTGCGACCATAGGCTGGCCACCTCGTCCTGCACTTCCGCTGCCAGCTCCTTGTAGTCGGCGCGCCAGCGGCCGTCGTCGTCCAGTCTCGGTGTGTTTCCGTACAGGCTTTCGCGGAAGAGCAGGTCCACCTGCTCGATGCAGCCCTCGTGCGTGCCTTTCGCCTTCATCACCTTGAACAGTAGCGACAGGTACAGCGGCATGACCGGAATGGCGGAGGAAGCCTGCGTGACCACGGCCTTCAGTACTGACACCTTGCCCTCGCCGCCCATGTCCGAGAGTGAGGCATTGATGGCGGCGGCTTTCCTGTCCAGGTCCTTCTTGGCCTCGCCGATGGTGCCATTCCAGTAGATATCCCAGGTCAGTTCGGCGCCAAGATAGGTATAGGCAGTGGTTTTCGCACCCTCAGCCAATACGCCGGCCTCTTTTAGCGCATTGATCCACAACTGCCAGTCGGTGCCGCCCATCACGGCCACGGTGCCGGCGATCTCCTCCGCATTGGCTGCGGGCACGGTGACTTCCTGGATCACTTCCTTGTCGGTGTTGATGCCGCGCATGGTGTAATCCTTGCCGATGGGTTTCAGCGTGGAGCTGCAGACTTCCCCGGTTTTCGGGTCGGTGCGACGCGGTGCTGCCAGGGAGTACACCACCAGGTCCACCTGGCCGAGGTCGGCCTTGATGGTGTTGATGGCTCTCTGCTTGATGTCGTCGGAAAAAGCGTCGCCGTTGATGCTCTTCACGTACAGGCCTTCCGCCTCGGCGTACTTGTGGAATGCCGCTGTGTTGTACCAGCCGGCGGAGCCGGGCTTGGCATCAGTGCCTTCCTTTTCAAAGAAGACGCCCAGGGTCGCGGCACCGCTGCCGAAGGCTGCGGTGATGCGTGAGGCCAGGCCATAACCGGTGGAAGCGCCGATCACCAGCACTTTCTTCGGGCCGCCCGCGATTGGGCCATTGGCCTTCACATAATCGATCTGGCGTTTGACGTTGGCATCACAGCCGGCGGGGTGGGCGGTCAGGCACATAAAACCGCGAACGCGGGGTTTGATGATCATGGGTTTTCCCTGGGTAGTTCGTGATTATTCTCTGGTCGCAAATTCTAGCACAGGCCGGAGCTACTGGCCGACCAGCGCTTCCAGCAGGTCGTGGCGATCGACACGGGACATTTTGCCAAGCTCTGCCACGCGCGCGTAAAAAGCGGGCAGGTCGCCATTCGCCTGCGCCAGCAGCACATCGAAGGCGGGCACGTGGTTGAAGTATGTGGCCACGGTGTTGATCTTGGCATTATTGATCTCTTCCGCGAACCAGGCATCGTAGGCGCTGTAGCCATTCCAACCTGCCTTCAGCCCGGCATAGTCCTCGCGCAGCGCGTCAAACAACGCCGCTTTTGCAGCGCGCATCGCAACGGGGTCAAGGGAGCTGTCGTAGAGATCATGCAACTTTGGCTGGTAAGACTGCACGAGGGCGACGAATTGCTCTCGGTAGGCCTTTTCCGTGATGGCGTTCTCCACTACTGCCTGCGCATCCGCCGAATCACGATTGATTTCCAGCCAGCGTTTCAGCCCTTCCATTTCAACCGCGGTGGCGAAGCTTTCATTGAACTGGGTATCGCCGGGCACATAGACCACCTGGTGTACCAGCTCGTGGAAGATCAGCGCCGCCAGCCGGTAATCCTCGCGGTTGATAACCGTATTGAGTACAGAATCGGCGAACCAGCCGAGGGTGGAGTATGCGGCAACACCACCTACCCAGACATCGAGGCCGTCAGTGGCCAGCTCATTCGCATAATTGCGCGCGGCCTCCTCCGAAAAATAACCGCGGTAACTGACGCAGCCGGCGATCGGGTAGCACCAGTTCTTCACATCGAGGGAAAACTCCGGGGCCGCGAACACATTCCACACCACGTGCAGACTGCCGACGTCAGCGTAAGTGGCGAAGTTGTTCTTCACCGGCAGGGCCAGCTCGGCCTCGGCAAACGCGCGGATGGCGAGTATGGTTTCCAGGCGGGTCCTGAGATCGGCCTCGGTCTGCGGATCATCCAGCATTTTTTCAATGCTCTCGCGCTTTGCGAGAATATTGAACTGGCCGGTCACTGCCTGGCCGTAAAAATACACGGTATTGCACGCGGCGAGCGACGCGGCCAGCAATACAACAATCACAAGCTTGCTCTTCATGTTATGTCCCGGTCTCGCCATCGACGGTGATGACGATGGAGCGTGGGCCGCCGTGGTCCCGGTGCTCGCCAAGATAGATACCCTGCCAGGTGCCGAGCGCCAGGCGGCCGCTGGTTACCGGGATGGTAACCTCGCAGCCCACCAGGGCGGATTTGATGTGGGCAGGCATGTCATCGGCGCCTTCATAAGTATGCACATAGTACGGGGCGTCTTCCGGCGCCAGTACGTTCATGTGCCGTTCCAGGTCCTGGCGTACGGTGGCGTCTGCATTTTCGTTGATGCTGAGGGAAGCGGAAGTGTGCTGGATGAAGAAATGTGCCCTGCCCCTCTTGTAGTTCACCAGTTCAGGGAGTTGTTCCACGATTTCCCGGGTGACCAGGTGGAAACCGCGGGAGCGGCTGGCCAGGGTGATTGTCTTTTGCAACCAGGTCATTCCTTCACGCGAATCTCGTACAACTCAGACCAGAGCTTGCCGGTTACAAAAAGGCGCTCGCTCACTGCATCCCAGGCGATGCCGTTCAGCACCTCATCGCGGCCGCCGCGCCGTGGGTAGAGACCAGCCATGTTGACCACGCCGACAACGTTGCCCGTGGCCGGATCGATGCGGACAAGAATGTCCTGGTACCAGACGTTGGCCCAGACCTCGCCGTTGATGTATTCAAGTTCGTTGAGATAGTTGACCGGTGTGCCATTGGCCATCACGGCTACACGGTGGGTTTCCTGCAGCGTTTCCGGATCAAGAAAGCGCAGGAAATGAGTGCCGTCACTGACAATGATTTGCTCACTGTCATGGGTGATTCCCCACCCTTCCCCGGCGAGGAAGAAGGTTTTTTGCTGCTCGAAGGTTTCCAGGTCATACACGAAACCGATATGGGACTGCCAGGTCAGCTGGTAAATCCTGCCATCGAGGATGGTGATGCCTTCACCGAAATAACGCTGGCTCAGGTTGTGACGCTGGAGCAGTTCTCCGGTTTCCAGGTCGACCTGGCGCAGGCTGGACTGGCCACGCTGGCCGGTGCCTTCATAAAGTTTGCCGTCATGAATGGCCAGGCCCTGGGTCCAGGCGCCGGGATCATGAGGATAGGTGTTTACCACCTCGTAGCCATAGACCGGCAACTGCTCGGCTGCTGTAGATGCTGGTACAAGATACAAGGTACAAGATACAAGCAACACTACGGCCAAAATATATCGCAGTATCAGTTTTAACGACTTGGATAATAAATGCATAAATTAATTCACCAATGGTGAGGCTATACTCTCTTGTACCTTGTACCTTGTA
This sequence comes from Pseudomonadales bacterium, assembly GCA_023257855.1. Lineage (GTDB taxonomy): Bacteria > Pseudomonadota > Gammaproteobacteria > Pseudomonadales > Pseudohongiellaceae > Eutrophocola. The sequence continues at coordinate 14,963 of JALRBG010000038.1, forward strand.
CCTTGTACCTTGTCTCTCGTCACTCGCCACTAGTTACTAGTCACTCGCCACCCGTGACTTCAATTGGGCAAGCCCTGCCTCATCCGCACTGACAATACCCCGCTCGGTAATAATACCCGTAACCAGTCTGGCCGGCGTGACGTCAAAGGCGTAGTTCAGGGCAGCGCTGCCTGCCGGCGTCAATCTTACCGTATCCAGTACGCCCTGCGTATTTAGACCACAGATAGCCGTGATTTCTTCACTGCCTCGCTCCTCGATGGGAATATCGTCGGATTCCCAGTCGATGCTCGAAACCGGTACGGCAGCATAAAACGGGATGCCGTTATCGTGGGCCGCCAGCGCCTTTAGGTAAGTGCCTATCTTGTTGCAGACATTGCCGCGAAACGTGGTGCGGTCGCTGCCGACCAGGCACAGGTCCACGCGCCCCGACTGCATGAGGTGGCCGCCGGTATTGTCACTGATGACCGTGTGGGGAATTCGCTGCTGCAGCAGTTCCCAGGCGGTGAGGCTCGCACCCTGGTTGCGCGGGCGGGTTTCATCCACCCACACATGCACGTCAATGCCTTCTTCCCAGGCCTGGTATACGGGCGCCAGCGCAGTACCGCGGTCAACCGTCGCCAGCCAGCCGGCATTGCAGTGGGTGAGAATGTTGACCGGGGCATCGCTGCTGCGGGCGATATCCCGGATGAGCGCGACGCCGTGCTCGCCGATGGCGCGGCAGTTGTCGACATCCTCGTCGCAGATGGCCGCCGCCACGGCCAGGGCCTGCCGCACCTGTTCATCCGTACCATCCGCGGCAGCGATGGCCTTCAGCACCCGGTCCAGGGCCCACTGCAGGTTCACTGCCGTCGGCCTGGTTGCCGCCAGTTGTGCGGCGGCCTGTGCAGGATTGTCGTGACCTTCACGCAGCGCGAGGCACATGCCGTACGCAGCGGCGGCACCGATCAGCGGGGCGCCGCGCACCTGCATGTCGCGAATGGCATGACAGGCGTCTTCAAGGGAGTCCAGGGTAATGATGTCGAAGAAATGCGGCAGGCGCGTCTGGTCGATGGCGCGGACAGCACTGTCGGCTTCGTCAAACCAGATGCTGCGATAATGAGTGCCGTCAACGAGCATGTCAGATCACGCGATCGTTGCCGCCATCCACCGGAACCTGCGCACCGGTGGTGCATCCGGTATCCGGTGACGCGAATATCCGGGCCAGCACGGCGACATCGTGACTGGTGACTTCGGCTTTCAGTACATTGTTCTGCTTGTATTGCGAAACCGTCAGGCCGTAATGCCCTGCCCGGGCTTCCAGGGTCTTTTCATCCCACACACCGGTATCGAACACGGCATTGGGGTGCAGCACGTTGACGCGAATGCCGTCGCCGCCCAGTTCCAGCGCCGCCACCCTGGCCAGTTGCGTCAGGCCGGCCTTGGCCGCGGAATATGCCCCCGCACCCGGTCCGGGAGCCGGCACGTTCTTCGAGGCGATGATGACCACGGCCGGGTCGAGCCCCTGCTTCAGGAACGGAATGGCCGAGCGCAGCAATGCCATGTGCGAGGTCATGTTCAGCGCCAGGCTGGCCTGCCAGTCGCCGTCATTCATGTCTTCAATATTGCTGCTGGGCGTGAAGCTGCCGGCATTACTGATGACCATGTCCAGTCCGCCGAAAATCTTCACGGCCTGCGCGATGGACTCAGCTATCGCGTTGGCATCGGTGACATCACAGACAAGGCCGAGCACCTGGCCGCCGGTGAACAGCGTTGTAATCGCCGGGTTGATATCGAGGGCCAGCACGCAGGCGCCGGCGGCAGACAGTTCATCCACGCAGGCCTTGCCGATCCCTGACGCGGCGCCGGTTACCAGCGCCACCCTGCCTTCCAGTACCGGCACGTTGCCTGCCTTTTTCAGCTTGGCCTGTTCCAGTTCCCAGTATTCCACATCGAACAGGTCCTGTTCCGGCAGGGCCTGCCAGCCGCCGAGCCCCTCTCCCCACTGGATGCACTTGAGGGTGTGATCGCTGATATCGGCCGCCACGCCCAGGCGCTTGTGATTCGGCCCGAAACTCACCCGGCCCTTGCCCGCCCAGAGGGCTATGCGCGGCGCGGGATCGAGGCATGTCAGGCTGCCGTCGTCATGACGATCGAAGTAGGCGCGATAATCCTGCGCATAAACATCTATTGCCGCCAGGGGATTGTCACCCAGGACGGCGGGAATCAGCTTGGTGTGAATGGTATGGTCAGGCGTGATGGGGCCGCGCGTGGCAATGGCAGTAACGTTGTCCAGTGCGGCGAATCCGGCACTGAGATCATCCGTGTCGAATCGGGCCAGCATCGCGCGTCCGGCCAATCCGGAGACCCGTTTGCGTACCGCCGCCAGGACCAGCAGGTCATCCTGCGTCGTGGCATATTTCGCGGTGGCCAGGTTGGTGAATATACCCTTGTCCCGGAGATGGTTTTCAACGCGACTGACCAGATCGATCATGTTCCCGTAACTCGTACGTGCATCATCGTGGAATGTGAACAAACCGTGATGCATGAGGAATATGCCCTTTACGGCTGACCAGTCAAGGTCGCGAGTCTCCTTGAAGACCTGCCGCGCCAGGACAAAGCCAGGCATGATGTAAGGCAGCACCAGTACCTCGTCACCCAGAATCTGCTTCACCAGATGTTCACCGTCCGGCGTATTGCTCACCGCCACCACGGCATCGGTGTGGGTATGGTCGACATACCTGAACGGGATGATGGCGTGCAGGATGGCCTCTACGGACGGCGTGGGGGCATTCGGGTCAAGCAGCGACAAGCGAAGCTGGCGCATCATCTCGCTGTCGCCGAGACTGTCCAGGGTCGCCAGTTGCTTCAGGTATTGCAGGTCACAGGGGGCAAACCCGGGCGCCTCGATCGTCTTCAGGTCCCACCCCGAGCCCTTGACGTACAGGGTCTCGCGGGTATTGCCGAAGATATCGATGGAACTGCTTTTGACGGACGTATTGCCGCCGCCATGCAGGACGAGGTCCGCATCCTGCCCGAGCAGGCGGGAGGTGTATACGCGCAGTGCCAGGTCGGAATCGCCACAGCTTCTGGCGTCATTGTCCTGCCAGCGATTTTGCATTTATAAAAAGCCCATCAGACCAGGGACATAAGAATGCAGACCAGGGAGCCTGCCAGCATGAAGAACGTGGGGCCAAAGGTCATGCCGAAGCCGAGACCGCGGGAGGCCGGATCCTTCACGTAGCTCAGAGCATAAATGAAGCGGCCGATCAGCCACACGGTGCCGAGGCCAGCAGCGATGTAGTAACCGGGCCAGCCGATATTTTCGGCAGACCAGGAGAATGCCAGTATGGCCGGGACGAAGGCCACGAGCTGTTCCAGCGTATTTTGCTGGACGCGAAAATAACGTTCGAAAACCGGGTTGCCGGTAATGGCCGGTGCCTTGACGCCGTACTTGCCTCGCGCCATTCCCACCTGGAAGCTGAATACCAGGTATTCGATTACAGCAAGAACGATAATCAGTATGACCAATGACATGCTCTACCTCACGTTGATATGTGTTGGACCGGTACTGCAAGCGTACCATGTCAAAAAGTACTTTCCCTGATGTGAACAGCCCGGGATATACCCGGGCTGTTGCTTCTTGCCTTGCTGACTGGCGTTTATTCCATGACAGAAATGGTTTGTACGCCTGCTTCCCTGGCGGAGTTCATAGTGCGCACAAGGACGTCGGCGCTGGACTGCTTGTTAGGGCGAATGATTACGGATGCACCCGGATTTTCGGCCCTGGCCGAAGCGACACGTGCACGAACCGCGGAAATATCAATGCGCTCCTGGTTGAAGAAGATCTGGTTGCGCTGGTCGATCTGGATCAGGACGTTCTGCGGCTGGTCGTTGGAGGGCGGCGGCGGATTGTTGTTGGGATCCTGGCCTTCGATATCCATGGCATTCTCTTTCAGGAAGGAGGCTGTCACCACGAAGAAAATCAGGAGGATGAAAACCACGTCGAGCATGGGTGTCAGGTCGATCTGGGTTTCGTCTTTCTTCCTCTTCATGACGGAACTGGCTACTGTCTTCATTAATTACCTCTTAACCTCTTGTTGAGCCATTGAACTCTTTGGTCCTGGAAACCAGGCGGAATATATACTGAAAGCGGCCCCCGCCGCTTCAGCAGCAGGTGAGTATATCACCTTCGGGATACAGCACAAACGCTGCTGAAGGGCTTCTCTGGGGGTGTTCTTGGCAGCCAAAAAAAAGAGGGCCGGCGCCCTCTTTTTTGAATCTATCTTTTTGATATTAATTACTATTTTTTGATAGAGCCCAGGGTGAAACTGACCAGCTCGGAGAGCTGCCGCGGACCCTTGCCATTGCGGGCACTTACCCGCAGGCCGTTGTACAGGTTCATCAGGATATCGGTGGCGGATTCGGCCTTGACGCCACGCTTGAGCTGGCGGCCTTTTTCCAGTTCTTTGGCCCGGGCATGGATGGCCTTGCGCAGGATGTTCAGGGAGTTCTTGACCACCCGCTGGATGTCACGGTCCCAGATAATGCTTTCGCAGACGGAATTGACCAGCAGGCATCCCATGATGCGCTGGCGATTCGGGGCGGAGATGATGGCCGTATCGAAGTAGGATTCGATGGCCCGCCAGGCGCCGAGCTTTTCATTGCCCAGGGTGGCATCGATATCAGCCTTGAGCAGGTCGTTGTACTTGTCGACACAGGACTTGAAAAAAGTGTCCTTGTCGCCGAACGAGTTGTACAGGGTTCCGCGGTTGATGTCGGTGGCATCAAGCAGTTTCTGGACGGAGCTGGCTTCATAGCCTTCCAGCCAGAATTGCTCCATGGCATTGGTCAGCACGGTATCTTTGTCAAATTCAACGGGTCTTGCCATAACGTAGTCGCTTTCCTCGAAAATCAGGTCGGTAAATATTTCCAGCTTTCAACGCTGCATGAAGTGATCCTTCATGACTTATTAATGCAGTCTATGAATTCCATCATCACATTACCAAAACTGCCGTGAAATTCTTACCAACTTAGTGTAAGAATTTGTAAAGAGTTGAGCTGATCGTTACAAAGGGCATTCACGACACCCTTGATATAAGTGGTTCTGCCACCTCAACAGGCCCGGAATTCTAGTACAATCACTTTTGGCTAACCAGTTCAGATTCCCCGATTTGCCGGATATGCAGGGCAAAAATGCCATTTCAGGAAAAATTCCTGTTCAAATTGAATGCAAAGTCCATTTGGGGGAATTCATGGGCCATTGGTCATCCGGGCAGGCTTTAAAAATACCGGTTATAATCCGCCGACATGCCGACCATTCCGCGCAGCCATGGGCTATAAGAAGTGACCAGCTTGATTGATGTCTTGATTATAGAATCGCGCCGGCACGGCCTCACTTTACCGGCCCTCTTCATCGCATCCGTTATCTGCATGGCCGGCACGGCCTTCGGCCAGGACGCTGACCCTGTGTTCCGACCGCTCGCAACACCTGCAGGCAATATCCTTACCGCCCAGGATGTCAGTGTTGTGATGCGTGACGGCACGGAAATCTCCCTGGACATCTACCGGCCCGAGGGCAGTGCAAACCATGCCACGCTCTATGCCGCGGGCCCCTACCCCCACAACCAGGCCATACTGGAGGACAACACAAGTGAAGCCGGTCCCGTGGCCTGGTACGTCAGCCAGGGTTATGCTGTAGTGCTGGCCAACGTGCGTGGTACCGGCAATTCGGGCGGTGATTTCTCTTTCTTCTCGCGCCAGGAGCAGCAGGATCACTACGAAATCATCCAGTGGATCACGGAACAGCCCTGGTCGGATGGCCAGGTCGCCGGAACCGGCGCCGGTTATTACGCGGCCTCGCAATGGCTTATGGCGATCCAGGATCCACCGGGGCTCGAATGTATTGCGCCCATCAACGGCACGCTGGATCCCTTCCGGGAATGGATGACGCCGGGTGGTCTTGCCAACGAAGCCTTCATCAGCGACTGGTATGAACGGCGTGTGAGGCTACCCAATGCCTTTGCCCCGGGCGGCGGCAGGCTGGTGGATTTCGACCTGCGCCTTGCCCAACTCGCACACCCCACCTGGGATGCCTGGTGGGAGGAACGCAGCAGCCTCGACACTACGAGCCTGATCACGGTACCGGTTTTTGCCCTCAACGACTGGAACCAGTCCATGGGTGAAGCCGGCCTGACCAGCACACTCAATGCCATGGCCGGGCTCAACGGGATCAACAAGCTGCTCGTCAGTAATCCCACTGCGGAGTTGCCCGTCTACCAGGACATCGCACTGCTGTCCCGGGAAATGTTGCCCTACTACCGCTGGTGTTTCAGCGGCAAGAGTCCCTCTTCCCCCTTTATAGAAAGACCCCGCATCCGTTACCAGGTGCGCGGACAGGATTCCATCAAGCGGGAAAGCAACTGGCCGCCCGGCAACGTGGAACAGGAGGCCTGGTTCCTGAACATACCGAGTGGAGAATCACTGACAGGCAACCTGGCCTCCGCACAACCTTCCGCCGGCAACGGTTTTACGAATCTCACCCGCACCGATGCCAACACGACCATGCGCTTTGTGACACCGCCACTTACTGAGGATGTCGAGATAACCGGACCCGTGATGCTTGAGCTCTATGCCGCGAGCACGACCAACGACATGGCATTCACGGTGACGGTAAAGGAAGAAGTGATGTACACGATTCCGGCCAACGGCTTTCGCCTGCCGGAAATCCTGAGCGAGGAAACAATGCCGGCGCTGCTCAGCAGCACCACTGCCAGCACCGAGATACTGGTGACCCAGGGCGGGTTGAAAGCCTCCTCGCGCCTGCGTGACACCCTGCGCAGCAGTGAATATCTTCCTGTCTATGCCTTTATGGGCCGGGAAACCCTCTCACCTGGCCAGGTGTACCGGCAGGATATCGCCCTGCGCCAGACTGCCTACCGTTTCCGGGCGGGCAACCGCATCGTGGTAGAAGTCTCCCCCGTCAATGACGGCTCACTGAACCCGGCAGGACGCGACACGATCTACCACAGCGCCCGCTACCCCTCACGCCTGTGGCTGCCGGTGGTACAAACCGCGCCGCAGCAAACAGGCAGGCCGCGCACCCCTGCGCTTAACCCGCAGCAGACTTTTAACCAGCCGCAGGCGCTTAACCCGCCGCAGGCGCTGGATTTACCGGCACCCGTCACTGAGCAAAGCCCTGAAGAAAGTCCGGCGCTATTCGTGCCGCGTTAGTAAACGTCATTCACGACATTCAGTTCAGCACGATAGTCGCGATCAGGCCGATCAACCCACCGATTACGCCGCCCCAGACGACCAGCCAGCCCAGGTGTTTCTTGATCATCTGCTGGATGATTTCCTTGACCAGTTGCGGAGTCAGCTCATCCAGGCGGGCGTCAACGATCTGTTCCACCTTGCCCAGCAGGCTTGACGTGGTGTCACGCCGGAACTGCTCGAGGATTTCCGGGTCTTCCCCGACACGTAGCAGGAAATCATGCATCTTTTCCACGAAGGGTTCACGCAACCCGTCCAGTGCCCTGGCACCACCAAACATGGAAAGCATGCTGGCAAAAGAGGAGTTCATGATGACATCGACCAGCGAGTCGAAGGCAGCATCGAGGTCAATCCTGGCAATGATGCGCTCAAGACCGGATTCCTGCTCCTCGTCCGGACCGGCGGCGGTCAGTTTGCTGAAAAAACTTTCCAGGTTTTCGGTGCTGAAGAATTGCTCCATCACCAGCGCCTTGATGCCGCCCTTGAATTCCTCGAACCGGGCCGGGATGACACCGGAACCATAAAATCCCGGCACGCGCTCGAACAACATGTGCACCGCCAGCCAGTTGGTGATGCCACCGGAAAGGGCGAACAGGCCCGTGTTGAGTACGTAATCACCAGGATCGCCGTTCATGAGCAGGCCGACGATGACAATGAGCAGGGCGATGAGATTGGTGGCGAGGCTTTTATCCATGAATACGGCGGGTTATGGATGTCAGGGAGTGTTCGTTGCAGCTTCGGCTTCAGGCACGGGTTCTGCTTCCAGGATTTCCTCGGACGGTTCAAATCCGGAAGTGGGATTCTCCCATGGACCTTCCAGCCGGTAAAGGACGGTGGTGAATTCGTCCATCTGGTCCTTGAATATGCGGCTGGCGATATAGGTGCTCACGGCTATCGGCCATGCGCCGAGAATACCGGCAAGAACAGACAGGTTTTGACCGAGCGGCACATTGACCAGCATGTCCGCATCAATGGTCTCATTGATCAAGTTGATGCGTCCGTTGATGGTGATGAGGCTGGACGGTGCCTCGATGACCAGGTCGCCCTCGGTCGCCACGATGCCCTCATTGAAATTGAGGCTGCCGCGAATGGTGTCGTATGCCAGGCCCTTCTCGTACAGGTCGGAAAAATCCAGCTGCAGGCGACGTACCAGTGAATCGAAACTGAAGGCACCGAACAAGCGGCTGGTGCCGGAATCGACGTCCACGAAACGACCCCGGTTGATAGCCATATCCACGTTGCCGATGGCTTTTTTCAGGGAGAATGCCGCAGGCGATCCGGACCACTGCAGGTTGCTGACGAAAGCGGCGTTGTTGCTTTCCACGTTGGCATCATAACCCCACGCCGGCAGGACCTTGGCCAGGTCGCCGGCACTGAAAATGCCGGTGAAACTGGTCGTATGCATGCCGTCATTGAAGCGCCAGTCGATGTTGGCGCCGGCCTCGCCGCTGTTGTCGCGAATCCTGGCATCGGGTGTGGTCATGGTCAGGTTGGAAATGGTTGCCGCATTACCGGTCGTACGCAGGTTGAATGCCCAGGCACCAAGATGCTTGTCACCTACCGTCAACTCACCCGTGGTGAAATCCAGGTCGGGCAGTTCTGCCGGATTCACGTCTTCGAGGATATCGATTTCCTCTTCATCCGCTGCTTCACTCCCCTCCTCGTTTTCCGATTCCGGAAAGCGCAGGTAGTCCAGCGCGATATTCCATGGCTGTGCGGCATCGTCCGGAAAAACGAAGTCACCCCTGAGCAGGTCGTTCTCCAGGCTGACAAGCCAGCTTTCACCGCCCAGGGTACCGCCTGCCCCCGAACGCTGCACTACGGTACGCGCACTTTCCAGTTCCTGACCGATCACGGCCAGCCTGTTTACCAGGACATCTGCCCGGCCGATGTAATTCTCAAGCCCGCCAATTTCCTCATCAGCTGAAGACATCTCGGCGAACCGTGTCGTAACCTCTTCCCAGGCGCTGTAGTCGAAACTGTCGAGCAAACCGGTGAAGTACAGTTTACTTTCATCTTCCAGGGACACAGGCCCGAAGGTCATACCGCTCACCCCGGGACCGAACACGATATTGCCGCCGGCAAAGGCGTTTCCGGTGATGTGCAGGTTGGCCCCGACCCGGTTGTCGAAGCGGGCGGAAATCCATTCCTCTTCCTCGTCGAAATCGATCAGCAGTTCCAGGGGACGGATATTGTCCACGCCCTTGTTGAACGGCGGCGGCAGGTCAAGCGACAGGCCGAGCAATTCCGAAGTCAGGCGCAAGCTGGTGCCTTCTCCCGAGTCATCGCTTGCATAGGGAATCGTGATCTGTGCCAGGTAGTCGATCTCGCCACTGGCAAAATTCAGGACATCGCGGACGAACTGCGGCTGACCAGCCCACTCCTGCAGTGCTGTTTCTGACGCCCTGCCGCTGCCCACGACTCTTGTCCCGGTGATGCGCTCGCCACCGTTGCCGTCAGGGCCCCGCATTGGCTCGATGGTGGCGGCGATCGGGAAATCGAAGAGCCTGCCGCTGAGCGCACTGGCCGACAGCCCCCTGGCGCTGTCATAAACCACTCTTCCGCGCAGCTGGTCGATGGACAGGGCGTACTCGGGGATAGTGAGTGTACTGACATTGCTGAGCACGTTTACCAGCACGCTGGTGTCCCGGTCAGGACTGTTCAGCGGAATACCGAGATTGATGTCCACCTGGACATTGCCTTCGCCTCGCCAGTTATCGATGAAATCTCCGATGTCATTTCGAACCGGCGTGTTGCGCAGGAAGGCCATGCCGAGCTGGGTGGTCGTGGTGGCGCTGCCCTGTAAAGCCAGCCAGGAACCCCCCTCTGGCAGCGGCCTGACCGTACCCAGTGTCCGCCCCAGCCGGATGCCTTCAATTTCGGCAGTGTCGGCGATGACATCGACCGAGGTATTGTCCTGGGCGATAAAGGCATCGATATCGGTCAGCGCAGGCCAGTCTGGCAGGAACTTCAGGCTGGCATCGGCGACATTGAAGAAGCTCAGGACCGTACCGGAATTTGCCGGGGCGCCGGGAATGGTCGATGTCCGGGAGACGAAACCACTGTTCGAGATATCACCTGCAAGCAGGGCATCATCCAGCCAGTCCATGGTGGTGCGCACGTTTTCCAGCGTGGGCAGGTACAACGACTTGTAGCTGGCGTCCATCTGGAGGATGCCGATGAGCAGAATCAACTCGGATCGCGGCTGATCGTTGCTATCCCGATGGTTCCAGAGATCGAACTGGATATGCCCGTGCATGAAGTCGTTGCTGACGTCGATGATACTGCTGTTCACCCTGAGCTGGCCGTCTTCAATGAGCCAGTGCACGCGGCTGTTGGTGGACGTGTAGCGCCAGCTGTCTGTAAACAGCCGCGGCAGGTGCACCTCGAAGTCCGGTGTATCGATTTCCACGAATCCGCTGTTGCTGTCCGCTTCCACGTAGCCATGGATGCCGCTGCCAGACGGGGCACCCTGCCAGGCACCCACTGCCACATCTGCCAGGTTGCCCTGCAGCAGGAACAGGTCAGGCATGACGCCGGCAAGATTGGCAGTCATTACCAGGTTTTCCACGCGGCCGGTAGGGGACAGGTCTGCCAGTGCGCCAGCTGCCCGATCCGGCAGGTCGAGCAGGTCGTCCAGCACATCGGTGACCATGGCCAGGTTGATGCTGCCGGCCTGAATGGCCAGGGGGCTGGATTCCTCGCCGAACTGCAGGTCCGCATAGATACCGGTTGTTCCCCATGGCCTGCTCTGCCAGTCGAACTCGGCGTCATCGATCCACGCCTGCCATTGCCCCGTGGCACCATGGCGCAGGGTGAACTGCATGGAGGCATTGGCCAGGTCGATGGTCTTTACGGTGCTGTCGGCAGTCCCGGTGGCGGCGACATTCACGTTATCGAGGTTAGCCTGCAGGTTGAATATCGAACCCTGGTTGAAGGTCATCCAGATATCACCGCTTAGCCTGGCAGTACTGATATCCAGGTCCGGAATTCCTGCCACCTGAACCAGGTCCAGATCGCTGGCATTGACATAGACATTGGCGTCGAAGTTCCCACGGGGGTCACCGTTGATGGTGGCAAGCACCTGGAACGGGCTGGGCTGGCCGGCAATGCGCGCCTGCATAAGAGCCTCGTGCCGGGTACCCTCGTTGCTAAGATCGATATAGATATTGTCGAGCAGCAATTCACGCCCGTCGTTCCAATGCAGTCCCAGGTCGGCTTCTACGATCTGCAGGCGGCCCGTGGTAAGCAGGAAATCGAGGATCGCATCGGTGTAATCGGCACCGCTGCTCGCCAGCCCCGCAAGAGTCCAGTTGCCGTTGGCGTCCTCTGTCAGGTGAAAGCCGGGCTCCTGGACAACTACCTGGTCAATAATCAAGGCACGGCTGAACAGGCTCGCAACCACATCCGGCTTGATATAGAGGTGATCGATACGATGGGCGTCCCCCTGGCCGTCAGGACTGAGAATGGTGAGATCCCCGATATCGATGACGGGACTAAATCGGTACCAGTCGCCTGCCAGTGAACCGAAAGTGACCTGCGCGTTCAGTATACTGCCGAGCTGCCGCTCGATTTCTGCCTGGTAGCCGGCCAGCAGCGGCGCCGATAAGCGCCCTATGGTCAGCAACGCGGTAATGGTCACCAGCAGGGCGAAAGCGGCATGCCCGAGCCACGTGAGCGCCCGCCGGTAGCCGGACGTTTTTCCGGCTACTTCTGAGGTGTGCTCTGTGGTCTGCTCTTCGGTCATTACACGCTTTGCATTTCGTTGTCGGCGTATCGCCTGCCTTTTATCCGTTTATCCCTGCATCCCTGCATCCCTGCATCCCTGTATCCATTCCATTCAACAATGTCGGCAAACGGCCTTTCAGGCCTATGCCGACCTACTCGCACCTTCAGCCCTCTTAATACAGCACCACGTCGAATTGCTCGGTGCTGTACATCAGTTCGACCTGGAAGCGGATATTTTTGCCCACCAGTTCTTCCATGTCGGCGACCATGGCGGAGTCCTCGTCCAGCAGGCGATCCACCACTTCCTGGGACGCCATGACCAGGATCGAATCGTTTTCATAGGCCTTGGCCACTCGCAGGATCTCCCTGAATACCTCGTAGCATACCGTTTCCGGCGTCTTTACCGTGCCACGGCCGCCGCAGGTCGGACATTCATGGCAAAGCATCTGCTCAAGGCTTTCACGGTTGCGCTTGCGCGTCATCTCCACGAGGCCAAGGTCCGACATCTCCGTGACCATGGTGCGCACCGGATCCTTTTCCAGTGCTTTCTGCAGAGTGCGCAGGACCTGGCGCTTGTGTTCGTCGTTGACCATGTCGATGAAGTCCAGAATGATGATGCCCCCCAGGTTCCTTACCTTGAGCTGGCGGGCGCTGGCCTTCGCCGCCTCCAGATTGGTCTTCAATATGGTCTCTTCCTGGTTGCGACTGCCGAGGAAAGCACCGGTATTCACATCGATAGTGGTCATGGCCTCGTTCTGGTCGATAACGAGGTTGCCGCCTGATTTCAGTTTCACTGTCCGCCCCAGGGCCTTCTGGATTTCATCATCCACGCTGTAAAGATCGAACAGCGGCCGCTCTTCCTGGTACAACTCCACCCGGTTTTCCATTTCCGGCATGAAGTGTTTGCAGAATTCCATGACCTCGTCATAGGTCTCGCGGTTATCCACCCTGATCCGCTGAATGTCGGGGTGGAACAGGTCACGCATGGCGCGCATGTACAGTACCAGGTCCTGGTACAGCGGCCTGATCTCGCCGCCGCCGTTCATACGTTTTTCGACAGCACGCCACAGCTTCTGCAGGAACTGGATATCAGCCTGCAATTCGCACTCGCTCACGCCCTCGGCGGCCGTACGCAGAATGAAACCGGACTGGTCCAGGGCGCCGCTGCTTTCCACGCAGGTGCGCAGCAGGGCCATCAGGCGTTCACGCTCCTCTTCGTTCTCGATGCGCTGGGAAATTCCGAGATGCCGGTTGCGTGGCATGTACACCAGGTAGCGCGAGGCAACAGACAAATGCGTGGTGAGGCGTGCACCCTTGCCGGCAATCGGCTCCTTGACCACTTGCACGACAAGCATCTGCCCTTCATGCAGCAACTGGCTGATCTCCACGTCCTGGCTTTCATTGACTTCGAACCCTTCACCGTCGATGAGTGTGATGTCCTGGGCGTGGATGAACGCGGCGCGCTCAAGGCCGATGTCCACGAATGCCGCCTGCATGCCAGGCATCACACGAACCACCTTGCCAAGGTAGATATTGCCGACGGGGCCCTTGCGGTTGCGTCTCTCTATATAGATTTCCTGCAACAGGCCCTGCTCGATGAGGGCCACACGGGTTTCCATCGGCGTTGCGTTGATGAGGATTTCAGCACTCATGCGCCTGTCCCAAAGTTTTTTCCGGCATGCTGTTCAAGAATCTTTTCCACTGTAATACCTGCTTGCGCCAGCAGGGCGACCGTTTCCGCTACCGGCAAACCCATGATGCCGCTGTAGCTTCCCTCGATGCCTTTGATGAAAATGGCACCGAGCCCCTGGATACCGTATGCACCCGCCTTGTCAGCGGGTTCACCGGTGGCCCAGTAAGCGGCAATCTCCGCATCCGTCAGCTCCCTGAAGGTGACGGCGGATGCCGATAATAGCACTTCACTGGTGCCCGCCGCGGCCAGCGCCACCGCGGTCAGCACCTGGTGGGTGCGGCCCGAAAGGGCTCTCAGGATGCGCCGGGCGTCGGCGGCATCCACCGGTTTTTCGAAGATATCCCCGTTACACACCACCGTGGTGTCCGAGCCCAGGCAAAGGGCTCCTTCAGGGTCGGGCAACGCACCCAGTGCCGCCCTGGCCTTCGCCAGCGCCAGACGCTCGACATAGGCTGTGGGGGATTCCCCCGGCAGGCGGCTTTCGTCGATATCCTGCGGCAAGGCAACAAAGTCCAGCCCCAGCTGCTGCAGGATCTCGCGACGCCGGGGTGAGGCGGAGGCCAGGTAAAGCGTGGCAGATGTCATCGTGGCGGTTTAGTTCAGCGACCCAAAACGGTGCATTATCCCTTATCGCAGGGGTTTCACGATACCTCAGGGCGCCCCTGTGGCATAGCCCGGCCCGGGATCATGCGGGCCTTTCCACTGCTTGCTGCTATTTATGTACCCGTGGCGATGAACCAGCCCTTAACCATGGACGGGACGCCGACTGCATGGCAATCGTGAAGGTGACTCTTTATACTCCCTGTCAGCCCGAAACCGCAGTTGCAGCAATACCCGTCAACCAATGCCCAAGCTGAAGTTCAAGTCAGAAACCTACACCCTCAACAAATACGAATCCGTACTCGATTGCCTGCTGCGCAACCGGCAGTCCATTCCGTACGCCTGCAGGGCCGGCATGTGCCAGGCCTGCCTGGTCCGCGCTGTCGATTGCGAGGCCACCCCGGAATCGAAGAAATGGATCAAGGAGTCGCTGCAGAAAAAAGGCTACACCCTGGCCTGCCAGTGGGTGCCCGATACAGATGTTGAAGCGGCCCTGCCCACGGTCCAGGAATTCTCGGTACAGACGCGGATCCGCAGCATCGACCACCTGAACTCCAGTATCATTCGTCTGCTGCTGGACGTCGTCGACAAGAGCGCCATGTTCCATTATTTCCCGGGGCAGTATGTCACCCTCATCAATCCGCAAGGCATCGCGCGCAGCTACTCGGTTGCAAACGATTATGAAAAGGACCAGTACCTGGAATTCCATATCAGCCATACAGCAGAAGGCGTGTTCACGGGCTGGCTGTTTGGGCAGGCGCAGCCGGGCGATATCCTGCACATGCGCGGCCCCGCCGGCGACTGCTTCTATTCCAGCAGCAGCGGCAATGATTTCCCGGTCATCCTGGCCGGTATCGGCACCGGGCTAGCCCCGTTGTATGCCATCCTTCAGGATGCACTCGCGCAGGGACATGAAGGCGAGATCACCCTGTACCATGGCGGCCGCACGACCGATCACCTCTATTACGTGGAGGAACTGAAGGCCCTGGAAAAAGCCCACAGCAACTTTCGCTACATCCCCTGCGCCAGGGAAGGTGAAGGAAAAATGCGCGTGGAAGGTCTGGGGGAAGGCAGCGTGGAAGACGCTATCGATGCGTACCTGGATACCGGTTCGCTGAACCAGACCCGGGTCTACCTGTGCGGCGCCCCAGCTTTCGTGCACGGCCTGCGCAAGAAGATTTTTCTCAAGGGAGCCAGTTCGGGGAACATTCACTGCGATCCGTTTCTTGAGCGCAGCGTGGCGCCCACGGGAGGAACCCGCTGAATCAAATCAGTGGTCCTTCACCCACTTGAGCACGTCCATGTAGCGGACCTTGCCGCCAAAAATATCCAGCGCACTGCCGATCGTCAGGTCCACCCGGTTCTGCCCTAGGGCTTTTACCAGGTCCAGGTCCTCCAGGCGCGAAACAC
>JALRBG010000070.1 GCA_023257855.1 Pseudomonadales bacterium
CTGGTCAGCGATGAAGAAGACGATGATGACGACCGTTTCTAGGTCGACGGCATTCGGGATAATAGCGAGTTTTTTCAATTGTTTATTGCAAGCAACTGCAGTAGTTTAAACGTACTGGTTAGCGCTCTGATTGCGCATTACCTGTTATGTTTGAAGGGATTTTCAACGCTATGAAAACGCTGGTAGTCGCCATTCTGGTGTACGTATCGATCGGCATCACCCTGAGTATGGTGATGCTCGACCAGTTCGGCATAGAAAGGAACTACCTCTTCATCGGCCTTGGCGCTCTTGTCATCACCGGCCTGGTGGCCTTCCGGGGGGCGCTGCTAATCGCCATGATCCTGGTGCTGAGCCTGGCGATCAACATGCCGGAAGAGTTCCTGCAGCAGTTCTATCTCGACCGCGACATTCTCATCGTGGCCGTCATCCTGATGGTGATCTTCCCTCTGATTTACAAGGAATTCGCCGGCAAGAAGTAGCCGCCCTTCTCCTGAACTCCTTCAGTGTTCACGGGTCGCCGTGAATTCAATGTCCGGCCAGCGTTCAATGGTCAGTTCCAGGTTCACACGTGTCGGCGCGAGATAGGTCAGGTAATCACCCCCGTCCAGGGCCAGATTGTCACCTGCCTTGCGCTTGAATTCTTCCAGCTTGGTCCGGTTGCCCGAATATACCCAACGGGCCGTCACAACATTCACCGGTTCATACACGCAATCCACCTTGTATTCGTCCTTGAGGCGATAGGCCACGACCTCGAACTGGAGGACACCGACCGCGCCGACTACAAGATCGTTGTTTTTCAGCGGCATGAATACCTGGGTCGACCCTTCTTCCGACAACTGCCTGAGCCCCTTCTGCAACTGTTTCAGCTTCAACGGGTCCTTGAGCCGGATGCGCCTGAAAAGCTCCGGTGCAAAATGGGGAATGCCGATGTACTGCAGTTGTTCACCGGCAGTGAAAGTGTCGCCAATCTGGATCGTGCCATGGTTGTGCAGGCCCACGATGTCGCCTGATACGGCATATTCCGCCTGTTCGCGTTCTCCGGCCAGGAAGGTCACAGCATCACTGATGCGCACTTCCTTGCGGAGGCGTACATGCTGCATCTTCATGCCCTGCTCGAAGGCGCCCGAACAAATCCGCATGAAGGCCACACGGTCGCGGTGGCGCGGATCCATGTTGGCCTGGATCTTGAATATGAAGCCTGAAAAGGCCGGGGCATGGGCATCCACCTCGCGCGTGGTGGCCTGCCGATTGCGAGGCGACGGCGCCCACTCCACGAAGTCATTGAGCATTTGTTCGACACCGAAATTGCCGAGGGCAGTGCCGAAAAACACCGGCGTCTGCCTGCCTTCCAGGTAGGCCTGCAGGTCGAATTCATGGCTGGCGCCGCGAACCAGTTCTATCTCCTCGCGGAAATCCTCCACATAGGAGCCCAGCAGCCTGGTCGCCTCGTCACTGGCCAGCCCGTTGATGGTTTTCACGATGCTGACCTCGTCCGCATGGGTGTTGTCGTAGACATAGATGGTGTCGGATTGCAGGTTATAGATGCCTTTGAAGGCCTTGCCCATGCCCAGCGGCCAGTAGATGGGTGCACACTCGATCTTGAGAATGTTTTCCACCTCATCGAGCAGTTCGATCGGATCGCGGATATCGCGATCGAGCTTGTTGATGAAGGTCAGGATGGGGGTATCGCGCAGGCGGCAAACTTCCATCAGCTTGATGGTGCGATCTTCCACGCCCTTGGCGCCGTCGATGACCATTAGCACGGAGTCGACGGCTGTCAGTGTGCGGTAAGTGTCCTCGGAAAAATCCTCATGGCCCGGGGTGTCCAGCAGGTTTACAACCCTGTCGTGGTAGGGAAACTGCATAACCGATGAGGTCACGGAAATACCTCTCTCCTGCTCCATGGTCATCCAGTCCGACGTCGCCATGCGGTCCGACTTGCGCCCCTTGACCGTACCCGCCTTCTGGATCAGCTTGCCCCATAGCAGCAGCTTCTCGGTGATTGTCGTCTTACCGGCATCAGGGTGGGAAATAATGGCGAATGTACGGCGCCTGTCTACTTCAGCGTCAAACTGGCTCATGTTTTCTTAATGGTTTGTGTGGAGGAAAAGAGAAAGCACGGCTGACTGCATTGCTGAACAGCTAATGCAGCACATCCGTTTGGCCTGGTTCGGTCCGGGTATACAGGGGATCGAGCACCTGGTGACGTTTCACGAGCAGCACGTCATGGGGAAATATTTCCTCGTCCTGCTGGGAAGACACTTGTTCTATGCTTTCCAGCATGACGCATACGACGTGTTCCTCGTCCATATCCACCACCACGCCGCGCTTGTAGCCGTTGACAGTGCTCAATGAAATTTGGGAGCCGATATCACACTGGAAATTCATCTGTGAATGGTCGGAGGTAAGCAGGTAGTTGTCGCCAGTCTGGGCCAGGCCGAAGCCGGCTGCTGCGACGATATTGACGATCTCGATGGTATCCGGATCGTTCAGGTCGACCTTGATTGTGCCGCCGGGAACCAGCGACTGGCCCGAGGGGCTGTTGGCAATCAGTTTCAGGAACAGGCTGATGTCATCCTCGTTCCATTCCAGGATCTCGTCTTCCTCACTGTCGCTGTAGTCAGCGGTGAGGCTGACGATATCGGTTTCGATGGTGTGTTCCAGGTGTTTATCGCCGGTACTGAAGGGAACGACCATGGACACAATGCAGAATCCCTCGCTGTCATCCTGGACACGAAGGCGCCAGAGGAAAGGGATATTATCGTTGATTTCGATCATTCAAGGTCTCTGAACAGCCCAGGACGCACTGATTCGGGCTTTAAAAAGTATATCATCCGCAGGTCGAATCGCGATACTGCTTGTTCTGCCGGGCGAGGTCTCGCCTGCCGGCAATTTTTTCCACAGATTTTGTGGATAAGTCTTGGGATAAAACCTGCAAAAAAGTTTGCAGTGCCCGAATTGTCGCAGTTGACTACAAATTGCCTACTTTTTAATCAATTTAATAGTCATATATTTCAATTATTTACGTTATTTATTTGTCGGATCTTTATGAAACCCCTATTTTTTCAGGCTTTCGAGCAACGGGTTCAGATTTGTGCATAAATTCCCGGCATTTTTTCGCATTGAGAGCACTGGAAACATTTTAAGCCTGTAATTTAAGGGGTTTTTAAGCACTATGCGAAACACTGAAAATGGGCAAAGTTTAAGCCCGAACCGATTAACCCCGACTGATATGCACCAGGGCGGGCGATGGCGTGTAAGGCTTACTAAAAAGAACGGGGGAGCCATATGGTTTCCCGGATTGTGACAGACTTTACATGAAGCTTCGCGTGCTGCCGCGTCAGGAATACAGGACGCGGTGTACCAGAGGATAAAGCAGCAATCCTGACCGTA
>JALRBG010000152.1 GCA_023257855.1 Pseudomonadales bacterium
TAGAAGCCTTGATATTGTAGAATCCAGTCGGTTTAATAATTTCGGATATTTTTAAAGGATCGACAGAAACACACCGTTGAGGCCGCGGGCTTCGAGGATTGCGGCGAGGGAGGCTGAAGTTATGCCCTTGCCAAGGGAGGAGACAACACCACCGGTAATAAAAATAAACCGTGTCATTAGCAATCCATCAGTCTTAATCAATGTCTTCTGATGGATTTACAGTCTATCGGAAAGCCTCAGTAGCCACAATGTAAATCTTCCCTGAGCCAGCGAATCTGGTGGATTTTTTTGCCCTGCGCGTCACGATTTCGCACGCGCCACTGTTCCGTGACGAACAGGTCACCCACCGCCAGCAATTCCCCGTCCCGGTAGAACAGCGGTATTTTTTCCCGAAGCCAAGGCGGTACCTGGTAATCCTGCAGGATTTTCTTCAGGGGGCGAGTTTTGCGCCCCGCCGGCTTGGCCGTTTCACCCCCCTGGCGAAAGCGCACTTCCAGCGTGCCATTCGGCGGTGCAAGGAAGCCGTCCCCCGCGGTTTCCAGCATGTACAGTGTGCCCAGCCCCGGCAACTCAAGGGGCTGCTGCACGCTCCACGTAATCGGGACAGGGTCTTGTGCGTGGGCACCAAGGACCAGATAGATACGCTCCGCAAATCGACGAATGAATACCTGTTGACCGCTCTTGTTCCACTCGATCAAAGGCTCGGCATCCACCGCGGCAGGAATCAGCTCGGAAAAAATCCGGTCGATGACGTAATGATCAGGCGCCGGAATTCCATATTTTGATTCCAGTGCCAGGAACCAGTACCGCAGCAGGTTGCGCTGGCGGGCAGGACTGAATGCCAGCAGCCGGGATATATCGATACGATGCAGCGCATCCATGGCCTGGGCAAGGTCGTCAGCCCCGACTTCCTCGGCCAGGGCCTGCCCCTCTTCGGCCAGCTTCGCCAGCCTCTGCAGGTTTTTCTGGAACCCCGGCCAGCGTTCGCCGAGTGTGGGCACGATGAGCCGGCGCAGGTAGTTACGATCGAGGCTCTCGTCGGTATTGCTCTCGTCTTCGATCCACTGCAGGCCCTGCTCCTCCGCGTAGGCCATGAGCATGCCGCGGGCATATCCCAGCAATGGGCGCAACAGCATGCCGTCGGCAAAGGCGCGCTGGCTGCGGATACCGGCCAATCCCCGCATGCCGGTACCGCGCAGCATCCGAAACAGCTGGGTTTCAACCTGGTCGTCCTGGTGATGGGCGGTGAGCAGGAAATGCCCTTTGCCCAGGATGTAACCGAAGGCCCGGTAGCGGGCCTCGCGGGCGGCCTGTTCAGGACCGTGCCCGGATTTACTGACGCGCACCCTGACTACGTCTAGGGGAACACCGAGTCCGGTGCATACAGCCTGGCAATGCTCTGCCCAGGCGTCAGCATGGGGACTGAGTCCGTGATGGACATGGACGGCACGCAGTTCACACCGGAGTTCGCCGCTGTCCCGCAACCGGGCCATCGCATGGAGGAGGACGTGGGAATCCAGGCCGCCGCTGAAGGCCACATGGCAAATGGCGGCCTTTTCGGGCAGCCAGCGAAGCAGGTCCTGGGGTTGAAAGGCCACGACAGGTTCCGGATTACCGGGAGCTGCCGTGACTCATCAGGCGCTTGTAACGTCGCTCCAGGAGCGCGCCAGTGTCCATGTTCGTGAATTGCTGGATCTGTTCGATAAGCTTTTCCTTGATCCGCTTCGACATGAGCTTGATGTCCCGGTGGGCGCCGCCTAGGGGTTCCTCGATGGTGGTATCGACGATGCCCAGTTCCTCTAGGCGTTCCGACGTCACCCCCATGGCCTTGGCGGCATCGGCCTTGTGATCGGCGGATTTCCACAGTATGGTCGCGCA
>JALRBG010000099.1 GCA_023257855.1 Pseudomonadales bacterium
CCACACCGCGTTCGGCCAGCAGTTTCAGGTCGATGCCGGCTTCCTGCAATTCTTTCACTCGGCTTACGGGTATGCCGTAGATGCGCTCCATGACCAGCACGTTGGTGCGGCAGTAGTCCCAGTACACCTTCGGCACATACAGCAGGTCGGAATTTTCGAAGTTGCGTGCCAGCTGCGTGGTGTTGGCGCCTTCCGACATCAGGTTGAGTTCGTCATTGATGATGTATTCGTAATCCTGCACCACTTCGGTCGCACGCAGGCGTTTACCCTGATCGATATTGTGCTCGACGAAATCGGCGATGCTCTTAAGCAGGGCGATATCCTGCGCAATAATTTTCCCGATACCCGGGCGTATGACCTTGACCACGACCTCTTCACCGCCGGGCAGGGTGGCGGTATGCACCTGGGCGACGGAGGCAGATGCGAGTGGCCTGGGGGAAAACGTGGTGAACAGGTTGCTGATTGTGTCGCCGAGCGCCTGCTCGATGATGTCGACGGCTTCCTGTTCACCAAACGGGGGCACGTTGTCCTGCAAGCCGGCCAGTTCGTCCGCGATATCCTCGGGCACCATGTCGCGGCGGGTGGACAGGAGCTGGCCGAACTTGATGAAGATAGGGCCGAGAGCCTCCAGGGCCAGGCGCACACGCTGTCCCCGGGACATCGAATCCAGGCCCGGAGCCGCGGGCAGGGGCAAATCAAGCAGGATGGACAGCAGTCGCGCCTTGCCGAAACTGCCGATCAGGTCACCCAGGCGATAGCGGTTCGCCACGCGGTAAATTCTTGTTAGTCGCAACAGCCTGTTCAAAGGGAAATGTGCTCACGGTATTGCAGGGGCGGCAACAATAGCACTATTCATAAATTCAGTAAAATCAACATGTTTGTGCAATCCGGGGGGCTGTGTACAATGCCTTTCCCCACCCTCAAAACAGAAAGGGAAACATCATGCGCACGAAAGGAATTCTCGTCTTGCTCCTCGCCTTCGCAACCACCGTGCAGGCACAGAACCTGTCAATGAGCGGCAGGTATGAACTGGACCGTTACCTGTCTGAGGCGGTCAACGAATCCCACATACCCGGCCTGGTGGCACTGGTGACCAATGGTGACCGGGTGATCTATCACAGCGCCTTCGGCCTCATGGACACTGCCGGTAGCAAGGCCATGACCCGGGACGCCATCTTCCTGATCGCCTCCATGACCAAGCCGGTGACCTCGCTTGCCGTGATGATGCTGGTGGAAGAAGGACGGGTGGGCCTGGACGATGCCATCGAAAACTACATTCCTGAACTGGCCAATCGCGAGGTGTTTACCGAGTTCGATCTGGAAACAGGTGACTACAGGTCCAAACCTGCCGAACGCAGCATCACTGTCAGGCAGCTGCTGACCCATACCTCGGGCCTGGGCTACACCTTTGACAGCCCCGAGCTGGCGAAGGCGCTGGGTATCAATCCGCAGGCCACGGCGACGACATTGCCGTTGCTGCATGAGCCGGGCGAGAAATGGACCTATGGCGAAAGCACGCGTGTCCTGGGCCGCTTGGTGGAAGCGGTAACCGGGCAGGAGCTGTTTGCTTTCATGCAGGACCGCATTCTCGGTCCCCTGCAGATGCATGATACCGACTTCGATATTCCGGCAGAGAAGAATGCGCGTACCGTGACCGTTCATCGCACCGATGGAACGAATCTGGTGGAGCAGCCCAATCCGGCCGGAATGATCAGCTCGCCACACAATGGTGACGGCGGCCTGGCATCGACGGCCGACGATTATTCGCACTTTATCCGGCTTTTTCTCAACGATGGCGTAACGGATTCCGGGCAGCGACTGATCAGTGCCGAAACCGTCGACAACATCGACCGCAACCACATGGGCAATCTGACCGTACGCCAGATGCCGACGACCAGTCGGCTGATCAGCGAACCCTTTCCGCTGGGTGCCGGTGTGGATACTTTCGGCCTCGGTTTCCAGATCACCGAACAGCAGTTGCCGGACAGCCGCTCACCGGGCAGCATGGCCTGGGCGGGTATCTTCAATACAGAATTCTGGATAGACCGGGAAAAGAATATCGGGGCGGTGCTGATGATGCAGTACCTGCCGTTTTACGATGCCAAGGCGGTCGAAGTGCTCCAGGGTTTCGAGCACAGGATCTACCAGAACCTGGAATAGACAGCGGGGGGATTTGCCGGTCAGTGCTGACCCGGGAACAAGCGGTTGGTGCGGGCCTCGAGACGATCCACGCGCAGGCGCAGCCGGTCGACAGCCTTGTAAAACGTTTCCAGCTGGCTGGCATCGGGGAACAGTTTTTTCTCTTCATGCAGCCAGGCATCAAGATCGTCGCGCATGTTGGCGGCGGATTGCCTGGCAAATTCCCTTGTGCCGGCAAGGCTGTCGCTGACGGCCTGCGTCGGAATATCACCGATCACCTTGCTCAACTGGTATTCCCAGTCCACATCCAGATTTGCCAGGACATCCTGTAACGACTGCAGGAAAGCAGTATCGCCGCTGATGGCGGTGCGGTTGTTCCGCTGTGCCGCAGGATCATTGCCGGCCAGCATTCCAAGGAGGGTGGCGGCACTGCCTTGCACCGTGGCAGTGGCGGTGTCGGCTTCGCCCTGCATCAGGAGTATCGATTTCTGGCAAACCAGCATGTTGAAACTGGCCGGGGGAACGGTGCACTCAACGCGCAGCGTCTTCCCGGCAAGCGGTGCCAGTTTCGACGGCATGGCAGGGTCGAGGGCGATCAGGCCGTTCAGGAAGGTTTCGGCGGCGGCAAGGAACGCGGTATGGAACAACCCGGCATTCATGAATCAGGCCCTAGCCTTGTGGCCGATGTGTATAGCGCAGATGCCGCCCATTACGTTGTGGTATTCACAGTCACGGAAGCCGGCATCGACCATCATCTGCTTCAGGGTTTCCTGGTCGGGATGCATGCGTATGGATTCCACCAGGTACTGATAGCTGTCACCGTCACCCGTGATGAGTTGGCCGGCTTTCGGCCAAAGCACTGAATAGGCATCGTATGCCTTGCCGAGCAGGGGGTTCACAGGTTTTGAAAACTCCAGGACCAGCACCCGTCCACCGGGCTTTGTCATGGCGAACATGGAGGCAAGCGCCGCTTCCTTGTTGGTGACGTTGCGCAGGCCGTAGGCGATGCAGATGCAGTCGAACGAGTTTTCACGAAAGGGCAGGCACTCGGCATTGGCCAGTGTATAGCTGATGTTCTCCGTCAGCCCCTTGTCGATGATGCGGTCGCGGCCAACACGGACCATGGATTCGTTGATGTCGGCGAGCACGACCTGCCCGTCATTGCCCACGATGGGGGAGAACAGCAGGCTGAAGTCGCCGGTGCCGCCGGCCAGGTCTAGCACGCTCATGCCGGGGCGCAGCGCGCTGAGTTCCAGGGTGAAGCGCTTGATCAGGCGATGGGTGCCCAGCGACATCACGTCGTTCATCAGGTCGTATTTCTGCGCGACCGAATGAAATACCTGTCCCACCAGCCCGGCCTTGTCCCCGACGGGGACCTCGCGATAGCCGAAGTGGGTAGTTTCCTGTTCAGTATTCTTGGTCATGGTGCCGCATTGTACTGCATCACTGCAGGCAGGACAGGTCTATTCGCCGGAATCGTTGAGCGGCATGATGTTGACGACCTGCACTCCGGCAGGCAGATTCTCGCGGCGGGCACCGGCTTTCTTCAGCCTGAGCAGGTAGGTGTCCCACAGGTTGGCCTGGTTCAGGCACAACTCGTACAGGTACTCCCAGCTGTAGATGCCGGTGTTATGGTCGTCGTCGAATTGCAGGCGTACGGCGTAATTGCCGACCGGCTCGATAGTGTCGATGCGAACGTCCTTCTTGCCGGTCTGCAGAACTTCCTGTCCCGGACCATGACCGCGTACTTCCGCGGATGGTGAATGTACGCGCAGGAATTCAGCGGTGAGGGAATAGATGCCGCCGTCCTCCCATTTCAGTTCCAGGATGCCGGATTTGCGGTGCAGCTTGATGTCAGTCGGCGTCACAGGATGAACCTGCTCAGGTCTTCATCAGCTGCCAGGTCGCCGAGATTGCTGTCGACGAATGCGGCATCCACGATCACCTTGTCCTTGCCGGCCGTTACCAGTTCACGAGCCCCGAACGAGGTTTCCTCCAGCAGGCGTTCCATGACAGTGTGCAGGCGCCGCGCACCTATGTTCTCGGTGCTTTCATTGACCTGCCAGGCGATTTCGGAAATTCGCTTGATCCCGTCCCCGGTGAATTCCAGGTTGATGCCCTCGGTCTGCATGAGGGCAATGTACTGCTTGCACAGGGAAGCATCCGGTTCGGTCAGGATGCGTTCAAAATCGCCGGCTGACAGGGCATCCAGTTCCACGCGAATGGGCAGGCGACCCTGCAGTTCGGGAATGAGATCGGACGGCTTGGAGAGGTGAAAGGCGCCGGAGGCAATGAACAGGATGTGGTCCGTTTTTACCGAACCATACTTGGTGGTCACGGTAGAGCCCTCGATCAGGGGCAGCAGGTCGCGCTGGACGCCTTCCCGTGACACGCTGCCGCCATGATGCTCGTTTTTCGCGGCGACCTT
>JALRBG010000274.1 GCA_023257855.1 Pseudomonadales bacterium
CAGGCTGGTGTTGCTGGACCTTGGCCTGGGCTCAAACCGCATGGGTGGCTCGGCGCTGGCCCAGGTGTACAACAGGATCGGGCGCGAGGCGCCGGACGTGCACAGCGCCAGCGACCTGAAAGCCTTTTTCGGATTCATCCAGGACTGCCTGGCAGAGGACCTTCTGCTCGCCTACCACGATCGTTCCGACGGCGGCCTGTTCGTCACCCTGGCGGAAATGGCCTTTGCCGGACGCTGCGGTTTTAACGCCAGTCTCGACGAAGCTGGCAGCACTGGCCACTTCCTGGAAACCCTATTCAACGAAGAACTCGGCGCCGTGGTACAGGTCAGAGAAGCAAACATGGACCGGTTCCGCGAGCTGGCCGATGAATGCGGGCTTCTGGATATCTGTTGCGACCTGGGTGCACCGGTTGCTGCTGATCGCATCCATATCGCGCTGGCCGGCACGACGGTCCTGGAGGACAGCCGCGCCAGGTTGCAGCAGTTGTGGGCAGAAACCAGCTATCGTATCCAGCGCCTGCGTGACAATTCCGAATGCGCCGACGAGGAATTCGCCGCTATCCTGGACGGCGGCGACCCCGGTCTGCAGTCCAAGCTCACCTACCGGGCGGATGAAGATACCAGTCATCCGTTCATCACCCTCGGAGAAAGGCCCAGGATCGCCATCCTGCGCGAGCAGGGCGTGAATTCCCAGATGGAAATGGCAGCGGCCTTCGACCGTGCCGGTTTCGACTGCATCGATGTCCACATGAGCGATATCATGTCAGGGGCGGTGACCCTGGATAACTTCAACTTACTTGCGGCTTGCGGCGGGTTTTCCTACGGCGACGTACTGGGGGCAGGAGAGGGCTGGGCCAAGTCGATCCTGTTCAATGAGGTCGCGCGCAGGCAATTCGAGAATTTCTTCAATCGCAGCACCACGCTCGCCCTTGGGGTCTGCAATGGCTGCCAGATGATGTCCAACCTGCATGAACTGATTCCCGGCACGGCGCACTGGCCGCGCTTTGTGCGCAACCGCTCGGAGCAGTTCGAGGGCCGCACCGTGTTGGTCAAGGTGGCCAATTCCAATGCCGTGTTCTTCCAGGGCATGACGGCATCCGTCTTCCCCATTGCCTGCGCCCACGGCGAGGGCAGGGCGGAATTCGTTTCCGCTGAGGCGGAAGCGGCGGCACTGGCCAGCGGCAATGTCGCCCTGCAGTTCGTGGACAACTATGAAAATGTCACCGCGACTTATCCTGGCAACCCCAATGGCTCACCTGAAGGTATTACGGGAATGTGTAATGACGACGGTCGGTTCACCATCCTGATGCCGCACCCTGAGCGGGTGTTCCGTGCGGTGGGCAACTCCTGGCGAGCCGATGAGTGGGGAGAGGACAGCCCGACCATGCGCATGTTCCGCAATGCCAGGGTCTGGCTGGGCTGAGCGCACACCAGCCTACTTGATCTGTTTCAGCGCCTTTTGCGTCTGTGAAATTTTCTGGATTACGTAAGGATGGTATTCGATACCCTCTTGCAATCCGTTCATGATGTGCTGCCTGAATCCTTCCTGCATTTCCTTCTTGCCGATGATGCTGTCCGGCGCAAACCAGAGCTTTGTCATCAGGTTCACGTAGTAAGTCAGCCGCAGGAGAATGGAGTACTGGTTCTCGATGATGTCCGCCAATTCGTAGCCGATGATATCCGGCAGGTCGCCTCCGGTAGTTGCCGTCTGCCTGGCGATGGTGCTGATATAAAAGCTCTTCCCGTAACTTGTGTTTTCATACGCAGGCTTGGCACCTTCCAGCGCGTAGAAGTTGTCTTC
This sequence comes from Pseudomonadales bacterium, assembly GCA_023257855.1. Taxonomy (GTDB): domain Bacteria; phylum Pseudomonadota; class Gammaproteobacteria; order Pseudomonadales; family Pseudohongiellaceae; genus Eutrophocola. Next base: position 1,802 of record JALRBG010000274.1, read on the forward strand.
CAGCTCGCCGTAGATGTTGTGCAGGATGATCCGCGCCCGTTTGCGCTTGCTCGCCAGTTCCCGCTGCCTCTCGATATACATGGCACCGAGACCACCCACGAACACGCCGGTGAGGGTGGCTATCAGTTCCGGAAGGGCATCGTAAATTAAATCCATGGTGGGTATCCGACTACACTACTTTTCTTTTGCTGCATCCAGGTTTGAATCCGGAGTCGCCTTCAAATGCCTGCCCGGTACCAGTACGCGGAATGGCAGGCCTCACAGGCCTCGTCCAGATGCGCACCCCATTCAGTGAGTTTGTCGGTATCCCGGCTGTCGATAGCATCCAGCAATTGTACTGCTGCAGCCTGCAGGGTACCGGCAAAGCCGACCCATGACTGCCTGTCTGCCGCCAGCCTTACTTCCACTTCTTCCGGGGTGAATTCGTATTCGGGGAATTCGCCTTCAGCTCCTGGTGGCGCCACTTTGCGGCCGGTCATCATCAGGGCATTGGCGCCTTCGATAATGGAAACGGCGCTGATGCGCAGTGCCAGCCATTCCTCGTCCGTTTCCGGATAATACTCGGTGATGCCGTTGCTGTCGGACACCACCCGCACGGAATTCCAGATGGCATCGGCATGGGGATCGACCAGTGAAGCCATTATTTCGCGGATGGTGATGCGCGTGTCGTAAGGAGAGGGGGGCGGGGCGGGTGCTGCAACCTCGGTGTCGACGGGTGCTTCGGAGCAGGCGGTCAACAGGAACAGGGTCAACAGAACGGTAAGTGGTGTCGTCTTGGGTGCTGCTTGGTGCATCGGAAGCTGCCATTGGTGAATTCAGGCACATTTATACCAGATTTCCCTGCCGGAATACCTGCGCGGTTACCCCTGCGGACTAGTGAGAATTACCGGGATGGTCCGGTTTTAAACCGGCGGGCATGATGCCAAACACGATACCGACCTCGCGGGTGTGCTCAGTTACCAATACCAGCATGATATTTATCAAGTGGGTTTGCAGTTTATAATTGGCTTTGAATACTGCTAAGCTAACCCAATGTATAAATTGAATTTTTTCGTACCGGAAAGCCACCTGGGCAGTGTCAAGCAGGCGCTGTTCGCTGCCGGTGCCGGCCATATCGGCAACTATGACAGCTGCTGCTGGCAGACCCTGGGGACGGGACAATTCCGCGGGCTGGAAGGCAGCGACCCGTTTCTGGGCAACTCTCCAGGTAACGAGGGCGGCATCGAGCAGTTTCCCGAGTACAAGGTGGAGCTCGTGGTGGCGGATGATTGCATCCGTGATGTGGTCGCAGCGCTGAAGGCCGCGCATCCCTATGAAGAGCCGGCCTATGACGTGATCAGGCTGGAGTCGATCTGATCCGCAAGCATGTCGTGACTCAACCGGGCAAACTGGTTATGCTTTTTCCATCATGATTTCATCGCCCGTGAACCCCGCTGCATGAATTTCCGGCTTTTCTGCTTGATGTTGTTTGCTGCTGCCTGCAGCCTGTCGTCGTTCGTGTCCGGACAGCAAGCTGGCAGTGACCGGGACGATGCCAGGAAAGTGGAAGCTGAATTTCACATGGCGCGCATGGTCTATGCAGACGGTGGTGCCGGCGGCAGGGGACGCTGGGGTTTCCGCCGCGGCTGGTGGGCCATCGACTATCCGGCGGCCGAGTACCATTTCATCCGCGGCGTCAGGCGCCTGTCCAACCTCAATGTTGCAGAGGACAGCCAGCATGTGCAGATCATGGATGACGACCTCTTCGATTATCCCTGGCTGTTCGCGCAACAGGTGGGGCAGGGTGTCTGGTCTCCCACGACCGAGGAGGCAGCGCGGCTGCGTGAATACCTGATGCGCGGCGGTTTCCTGGTCATCGACGATTTTCACGGCACCTACCAATGGTCGATCGTGGTGTCGGCACTGCAGAAGGTCCTGCCGGGTTATCCCATCGTTGACCTCAATCCTGACGATGCCATCTTCCATGCCCTCTATGACCTTGACCAGGTGACCCAGATTCCAGGTGAAAGGCACCTGTATTACTGCGGCGCCACCGAGGCGAGACTCGAAGGTCCGCAAAAATGGGCGGGCGTCTATGATGAAGAGGGGCGGTTGATCGTGGCCATCAATTTCAATATGGACATGGGTGATGCCTGGGAGCATGCAGACGATCCCTGTTATCCCGAACCCATGACGGCGCTGGCTTACCGCTTCGGACTGAATTACGTCATCTATGCCATGACCCATTAACATCGGAACTGTTGCGCTTGCCACTTCCTTGTTAAAAATTATTTCGAAACCCCTCACGTACTTCAGTACTGTTCGGGGTCTTCAAAATAACTTTTGCCTCGACCTGCCTGCGCTCACGACGCTTCATACATGTACGAAGGATCATAAAATGAAAGTACTGCAATCATTGCTTGTATTTGCGCTGCTTTGCCAATCGCTTTTTGCAGCCGAGTTCGAGACAGAGTATGCCGAGGGCGACACCATCAGCCCCGCGATCTTCGTGGAGAACATGGATGGCAGCCATGTGCAGTTGGCGTCACTGCTGCAGGCAGAATCTGGTATCAATGTCCTGTTCATTTTCGGTGGCGGTGATCTCGGCAGTGGCATGCCGGGTCACCTGTGGTGCCCGGACTCCTTTGAAGACACCCATATCCTGCGTACCCTGCATGGCAGGTATGCAGACAGGGGAGTGAACTTCATCGCCGTGGCCGAGGCGCCGGTGTATCACTCCCAGATGCTTGGGCAGAAAGCCGGGGTATTCCTGACGGACAGCGATGGCTCCGCCGATTTTGCAGCGGCCAGCAACGCATTCCGCGACAGCACCCGCGCAGCCTTCGAGAGCGGTATCCTGCCGGTGCAGCCCTACCTGGATACGCGCTTTCGCCTGATGTTCAATCGCCGCGAGGACCTGGCACCCCGTGAGGAATACGGCCAGGTGCACGATTGGCAGGGGGTCTTTCGCAACCCGCGCGAGACCCAGTTCTACGGTGTACCCGGGTTCTGGCTGCTCGATAATTCCGGCCGTGTCATCCATGCCCCGTTCCAGGGAAATATCTATCATCCGCACGATGCCGAGGTCACGATCAGTTACACGTTCAGTGACATCGAGGATGCCCTGAAAGCCTTGCTGTAAGCCTCACCGGGCGCTGTGACCCTGCTTGTAAAGCGGTAAACAGTCATTTAACCTACGCGCGTGAAACCCGTCGCACACGAGCATTCCATGCGTCACGCAATAAAGCAGGTGTTCCTACCTATTTTATTGATTTTAATGGCTTTATCGCCGCATACCCTGTTCGCGGCCGTCTCCGATTTTCCGGTCCCCGACACAATCCGTCCCGCCATCAACTTCTGGATAAAGGTCTACACCGAGGCCGATACCCAGAGCGGATTCCTGCATGATGCCCAGGACCTGAGGATCATTTACCGCAAACTCGAGCGTGACCGGGACACCATCAACAGTGTGCGTGAAACGATCCGCGACGACCTGCGCGTACTCGCCGGCGGCAAAAGATCGGGCCTGACGCCCGCGCAGCAGGAGCTGCTCGAACTCTGGGGCAGCAACACGGCCAACGCCCGGTTCGAGCAGGCCGCCAACAGCGTGCGCTGGCAACTCGGCCAGTCCGACCGCTTCATAGAAGGCATTCGGCGCTCCGGTGCCTATCGCAGCCACATCGATGCAGTCATTAAAGAGAAGAACCTGCCGCCCGAACTGGCGATTTTGCCCCACGTGGAGTCGTCCTTTCACCCGGGCGCCTATTCCCGTGTGGCGGCGACCGGCATGTGGCAGTTCACCCGCTCCACCGCCCAGCGCTTCATGCGCGCCGATTACGTGGTGGACGAGCGCCTCGACCCCTACACTGCCACCTACGGTGCCATGGAACTGCTTGAGTACAACCACAATGCCCTGGGCTCCTGGCCCCTGGCGCTGACCGCGTATAACCACGGTGCCAATGGCATGGCGAGGGCCTTGCGGGATGTGGGCAGCGCCGACATCGGCCGCATCATTGACGAATACAAGGGGCCAAGATTCGGGTTTGCCTCGCGCAATTTCTATCCGCAGTTCCTGGCCGCCCTGGAAGTCGACAGCAACGCGAACAAGTATTTTGGCGTCATCACCCGCGACCGGGCACCCGAATTCGCCAGCTTCACGATGGGCTCCTTCATCGATGCCCGGGTTGTCGCCAAAACCCTCGGGGTGAGCCTCGATGATCTCGAACGTGCCAACCCGGCCCTGCAGCCGGCCGTGTGGTCCGGTACCAAGCGTATTCCCCGCGGTTATGCCCTGAAGGTGAACCGTCTTTCCTTTACCGGCGACCTGGTAGCGGGCATCAACAACATACCCCTGACCGAGCTGTTCAATGAACAAGTGCCCGACCTCAGTTATGTCGTGCGCAGTGGCGACAGCCTGTCCGTCATCGCGGAACGCTACAAGACATCGGTTTCAGAACTGGTCGCGATCAACCAGCTGCGCGATCGCAACACGATTCGCGTCGGGCAGACCCTGCTTCTCCCGCAGCAGGACGGTACTGTGCCGACCCTGCTGGTCAACAACAGCGAACCCTTGCCGGTACCGGCCGATGGTGAATATCAAGTAAGAAGAGGCGACACCATGTCCCTGATTGCGGAGCGTCACGGTGTGCCGCTGCAAACCGTGCTGGCCCTGAACAATCTCGACAGCAATGGTGTGATCTTCCCGGGACAGACCCTGCGTTTGAAAGGCGAGGTTGCCCCTTCCGCGGCACCAGTGGTGGCTGCAAATGTCACCAGAGAGGAAGATGACGATGTCGCCATCAACTCTGGCGACAGTGGCGCCGGGCAGCAGGTGACCGTACTTGTCGATTCAACCGCTGCGGCAATCGAGCCGGATGCGCAGGAAGCCGAGGAGCAGCTGCTGGCAGACCTGCAGTCAGATCCGGCCGATTATTCCGTCTGGGTCGACAACACCATCGAAATCCAGGCTGCTGAAACCCTGGGCCACTATGCCGAATGGCTGGGGCTGCGCTCCTGGGATATCCGCCGCCTGAACGGGCTCGAGTACAACGACCCTGTCATTATCGGCAAGCGCCTGAAACTCGATTTCACCAGGGTCAGTTCCAGCCAGTTCGAACAGATGCGGCGCGAATATCACCGCAACCTGCAAAGCGATTTCTTCCAGAGCTGGCGTATCCGCGAAACCGAGCAGCACAGCATCAACCGGGGCGAATTCCTGGTGAACCTGGCGCGGGAGCGCTCAGTGCCAATGTGGCTTTTCCGCCAGTACAACCCGGGCGTCGATGCCGGCCGCATCCAGATCGGCCAGGTGGTGGTGTTCCCGGTAGTGGAAAAAGTCGAGATCTGAGCGTTCACCATTCACCTCATATGCACTGCGGTTCGGCCGCATCCAGGGGCTGACGCGGCAACATGAAAGATTCTGTTCTCATTTATATCTTGGAAGACAGCTAGCCCAGTGCGCTGTTGTACCAGAGCTACCTGGACAGCCTGGGCTACAAGGTGTTGTTTTCTGGCCAAAATATTTTTCCAGCTTAACTGGGAGAACGTACACCTGACCTTGCGGAGGCTGCAGTCAGGCCGCCACTTCCTTCCAGACAAACATCCTGATCGACAGCACCAGCACGATCACGGCCCATATTGCGACACCGACCAGCTGGGGGAATAGCTCCAGCAGGCTTGCGCCGTTGATTGCGATCTCACGGATGCCGGTGGAGATGAAGCTGAGAGGCAGCAGTTTTGCTATCGGCTGCACCAGGTCGGGAAGGGCCTCGATCGGAAAGAAAATCCCGGACAGGATCATCTGCGGAAACGTGACCAGGTTGCCGATGGCGATGATCGCCTGCTGCGATTTGGCGATGCTGCCAAGGCAGAAACCGATGCAAAGAAACACCACCGTACCGAGGAGGATAAACAGGTACAGCGACAGCATGTTGCCGACGAAGATAACCTGGAACAGGAAAATCGCCGCGAGGATGAGCCCGGTGAGCTGGACCAGGCAGATCAGCAGCCGCGACAGGACCAGGCCGCCGATAAAGTCCCTTGGCAGGATGGGGGTGACGAACAGGCGTTTCAGGATGCCCTTGCGGCGGTACTCGACGATGTTGTAGCCGCTGCCGGCGATGGCGATGTTCATGATGCTGAAGGCCAGCAGGCCGGGGACGACAAAGTCGAGATAGCTCTGCGTCCTGGACTGCACGTCTTCGATATGAATGTCGAACAGCGGTTCGGTGTCGCGCAGGGTTCTTTCCACGTCTACCAGCGCCGAGCGCAAGACAGGCATCACGATGGCCGCCTGGCGCACCTGGGAGGCATCGATGAGGACGGTAAGGTCTGCCGGGATGCCGTTGTCCACGAAATTTTCGGGTAGGATCAGTACGACAGTCTTGTTGCCGGCATTCAGTTCCTCCCGCAGGCTGGCTTCTTCGCCGACAGTGATGTTGAACAGCAGGGTGCTTTCCAGGGTGGCGATAAAATTGGTCGCCATTTCGTTGTCGGCACGATTGACGATGCCGAGCTCGATGGGTTCAGGGTCGCCACCACTGGCGAAACTGATGATGAACATGAACACCAGCGGGAAAAACAGCGAGAAGAAAATGGCCTGGCGGTCACGGATGTGAATCTTCAGCATGACCCTGGCGAACCTGATGGTCTTTTCCATGACTACTCCCTCAGTTCGTGGCCGGTGAGGGTCAGAAACACGTCTTCCAGGTTGCCGTGCAGCGGTGCTTCAGGTGGCTCCGGCGCATGCTGTAGGATGAGCTCCTGCGGCTTGCCCTCGGCAATGATCTTGCCGTGGTCCATGATGGCCAGCCGGTGGCACAGGTATTCCGCTTCTTCCATGTTGTGCGTGGTGAGCACGATGGTCATGCCGGCGGCATTGAGCTTTTTCACCAGGTCCCACAGGTTGCGCTTGGCTTGCGGATCGAGACCCGTTGTCGGTTCATCGAGAAACAGCACCTTGGGTTCGTTGACCAGGGCGCATGCGATGGAAAAACGCTGCTTCTGCCCGCCTGAGAGATTGTCAGGCTTGGCATTGGCTTTTTCGGCCAGGTTCACTCTTTTCAGTACTGCAACCGGATCGTCGTTGCGGCCATACAGATTGCTGAAAAGCGCGAGCAGCTCCACCAGCGACAGGCGGTCGAAATATTCATTGGCCTGCAGCTGCACGCCGATGATCTTCTTGACGTCGTAGGGGTAGGTGCTGACATTGATGCCGTCGACCAGCGCCTCGCCGCCATCGATGTCGGTAAGCCCCTCGATCATTTCCAGGGTGGTGGTCTTGCCGGCGCCGTTGGGGCCGAGGATGCCGTAGATCTGTCCCTTTTCTATTGCCAGGGAGATCCCGTTCACGGCAAAAAAGAAATCGTTCTTCTTG
>JALRBG010000328.1 GCA_023257855.1 Pseudomonadales bacterium
TGAACGGGTTACCTTGGCGGGGTCGATGATGCCCATTTCCAGCATGTCACCGTATTCACCGGAGCCAGCGTTGAAGCCGAAATTGCCCTTGCCGGCGCGAACCTTGTCCAGGACCACGGCGCCGTCTTCACCGGCGTTGCCGGCAATCTGGCGCAGCGGCATGGTGAGCGCACGCTGCAGGATCATCAGGCCCACGTTCTGGTCTTCGTTGTCGCCACGGACTTTCTCAACCTTCTGCAAGGCACGGACCAGGGCCACGCCGCCGCCGGGTACGACACCTTCTTCAACCGCGGCACGGGTTGAATGCAGGGCGTCTTCGACGCGGGCTTTCTTTTCCTTCATTTCGATTTCAGTGCCGGCGCCGACCTTGATCACTGCCACACCGCCAGCCAGTTTGGCCACGCGTTCCTGCAGTTTTTCACGGTCGTAATCGGAGGTGGTTTCCTCGATCTGCTGGCGAATGGCCTTCACGCGGCCTTCGATCTTGGTGGAATCGCCGTTACCATCGATGATGGTAGTGTTGTCCTTGGTGATCTGGACCCGCTTGGCGGAACCGAGGTCGTCCAGGGTGGCGCCTTCCAGGCTCAGGCCGACTTCTTCGGAGATGACGGTACCACCGGTCAGGGTAGCGATGTCTTCCAGCATGGCCTTGCGACGGTCACCAAAGCCGGGGGCCTTAACGGCGGCCACTTTCATGACGCCGCGCATGTTGTTCACAACCAGGGTCGCCAGGGCTTCGCCTTCGACGTCCTCGGCAACGACCAGCAGCGGCCGGCCTGACTTGGCCACGCCTTCGAGCAGGGTGATCATGTCGCGGATATTGGTGACTTTCTTTTCCACCAGCAGGATGAACGGATTTTCCAGTTCAACAGACATGGTGTCCTGGTTGTTGATGAAGTAGGCGGACAGGTAACCGCGGTCGAACTGCATGCCTTCAACGACATCCAGCTCGTTTTCGAGGCCGGAGCCGTCTTCTACGGTGATGACGCCTTCCTTGCCCACTTTTTCCATGGCTTCGGCGATGATGTCACCGACGCTGGTGTCAGAGTTGGCGGAAATAGAGCCGACCTGGGCGATAGCCTTGGAAGTGCTACACGGTGTGGCCATTTTTTCCAGTTCGCCGACAACAGCAGCAACGCCCTTGTCGATACCGCGTTTCAGATCCATCGGGTTCATGCCGGCGGCAACGGATTTGAGGCCTTCATTCAGGATGGCCTGGGCCAGTACAGTGGCAGTAGTGGTGCCGTCACCGGCAACGTCGGAAGTCTGGGAAGCGACTTCCTTGACCATCTGTGCGCCCATGTTTTCAAACTTGTCTTTGAGCTCGATTTCCTTGGCCACTGACACACCGTCTTTGGTGACGGTAGGAGCGCCGAAGGACTTGTCGAGGACCACGTTGCGGCCTTTCGGGCCCAGAGTCACTTTCACTGCATCTGCAAGCAGGTTTACGCCCTTGAGCATTTTCTGGCGGGCGTGATCGCCAAATTTCACTTCTTTAGCCATGGTGATGTTCCTTTAACTTAAAATCTGTTGGTTAGTCTTTCGAATAGGTTTCGGTTCTGCGGATTTACTTTTTCTTCTTGCTGTCTACCAGCACTCCGAAGATTTCGCCTTCGTTCAGGATCAGCAATTCATCATCACCAATCTTCACAGTGTTGCTGGCATATTTGCCAAAGAGGACGGTATCGCCGACTTTGAGGTCGACCGGACGGATTTCACCGTTATCCATCAGGCGGCCCGGACCGACGGCCACAACTTCACCCTGGGCGGGTTTTTCGGTGGCTGAGCCCGGTAAAACGATGCCGCCGGCAGATTTGGTTTCTTCTTCTTTTCGTTTCACGACGACTCGGTCTTGTAACGGACGAATGTTCATGCTTTAGGTCTCCAACACTCTTGGTTAAACAAACGGTAGTTAAGGTTTTCAGTCTTGCGGGGTGGGCAAAATGCCGGGTTCCCCTGTTGGCATCCCGCACCTTTCCGGGCTGCCTGAAATTCTTTGCAAATCATGGAGTTTCGGGCTTTTTTATCCCCAAACCCCCGATTTGAATCCTCAAGATGGGGCTGTTTGGAGCAATTTCAATGGCGGCAAGCCAAAAAGATTGAAAAAACCCGGAATCAGCGCCTGTCGGGGTCATCCAGGCGGGAATTTTCCGGGTTTTCCTGGGAGTATTCACCCTCGTAGACACCGTCTTCGCGACGTTCGGCATAGCGGGTGTAGGTGAATCCCCCGCTGCCGCCGCGGCTGGTAAACACGGCAATCTTTCCCGAGCGGATCAGCCAGTTGACCAGCAACCGCCGGGTCGGCCCGATGAGGAAGATAAAACCAAGCGTGTCGGTAATAAATCCCGGTGTCAGTAGGAAGGCGCCGCCAACGGCCAGGAACAGCCCTTCGAGCACCTCCTGTCCGGGCAGTTCCCCGCTTTCCAGGCGTTTCTGCGCCCGGGTGATGGTGGCAAGACCCTGCATTTTCAGGACCTGGATGCCGATCACCGCGGTGAGCACCACCAGGCCCACTGTACTCAGGCCGCCGATATGTTCCGCTACTTCGAACAGCAGCAGCATCTCCGCAATGGGAACAATGAGAAATATGAGAAATAATGCACGCATGGGCGTCGCCTTTTCGTGGGTGGCAGTTTCCCTAATGGGGGCAGCGTGTGCAGACATCAAGCTTGAGGGAAGAAATATGGCAGATTGTTGCCGCCATTCCGGCGGGCAACGTGGCCACTTATGGCCAGGTGGCGCGGCTTGCCGGGTATCCGTCCCATGCCCGCTATGTCGGCACGACCCTGAAGAATCTCCCCAAAGTCACGAAACTGCCCTGGTATCGGGTGGTCAACGGCAAGGGACAGTTGTCTTTTCCGGTCAACAGCAGTGCCTGGCACCGGCAGAAAAGCTGCCTCGAGGCCGAAGGCGTGGTGTTTATCGGGGAACGCTTTTCCCTGGCCGCTTTCCGGTGGGATGCCTGAAGCAACCGGTAAAAACGGCCTTGAAATCCACCTCAATCGCACGCAAATTCCAGTATATAGGACACAACATTTCCCAGCCGGTACCAGCGGCTTGCAACAAGCAGTGACAATGTACAGAACAGCAACAGCCGCATTATTGATAGCTGGCTCCCTTTCCCTGCAGGCAGATCCCGCGATCTACCGTGATGGCGAGCTCACGATACCGGCGGGGGCAGTGATCTCCGGCCAGGGCAGCAGTTATTTCAGCAATATCACGCTGGGCGCCACCAGCGACGGCAGCTTCAGGGTGACCGGCGCCACGCCCAACCAACTGGTCACGGTCGACAGCGTCGAGGTGCTCATTATGGAATCCTTTCCCGTCAAGGTGAACGTGGCGGTTAGCGGGACACTCTCCGTGCCCTGCAAGTCACTCTTGCCTGCGGCCGTTTCGCTGACGGGAAATGTGTTTGTTGTCGTGCTGGCAGAATCCAATCTCGGCCCTGCCGAAAGCTGCATTGCCGTACTGGAACCCTTCGAGACCAGCATTCCGCTGGAAGTCCAGGGCTTGCCGGCCGGCGATTACACGATAGTCGTCAACGGCATCGGTGCCGGCTTCACGCTGGATGCGGATAACATGATCCCGGGATAGAAAGGCTCAGGCGGCAACCGGCGCTTGCCAGAACCGGCTGCCTATCCGATCACCCAGCACCAGCATGGCTGGTGTCATGACCAGGGTCAGCACGGTGGCGAACGCCAGGCCGAAGGTGATCGCCGATGCCAGCTGGGTCCACCACTGCGTGGAGGGACCGCCGATCTGGATGTGGCGGTTGATGAGGTCGAAATTCATGCCCAGGGTCATCGGCAGCAGGCCGAGAATGGTGGTAATGGTGGTCAGCAGCACCGGCCGCAGGCGCTGCGAACAGGTCAGTATGGCGGCTTCGACGGCACCGGCACCCTTCTTCTTGATCAGGTTGTAGGTATCGATCAGCACGATGTTGTTGTTCACCACGATTCCCGCAAGCGAGATCACCCCGATACCCGACATCACGATACTGAAGGGCTGGTCCATGATGAGCAGGCCCAGCAGCACGCCGATGGTGGAGAAGATCACTGCCGACAGGATCAGCATGGCCTGGTAGAAACTGTTGAACTGGGTCACCAGGATGATGGCCATGAGGAACAGCGCGGCACCGAAGGCCTGCGACAGGAATTCTTCCGCCTCCCGCTGGTCCTCGTTCTCACCCTTGAAAGTCACGCGGACATTCGGATCCAGGTTGCCTGCATCCAGCCAGGCCTGCAACTGGTTCACCTTGTCATCCGGCAGCACCTCATCCGGCACATCGGCGGCGATATTGAGCACGCGATTGCCGTTGGTACGCTGGATATTGCCCACGCGGGGGGCGGCCTCGCGTTTCATGAAATTGCTGACGGGGACATTGCCCATCAGTGAATTGACCGTCAGGCGATCCAGCATCTCGATATTGCGCATGGTTTCCGGGAAGCGCACCCGGATGTCCACTTCGTCATCAGAATCGTCCGGGCGATAATCACCCAGCATGATGCCGTTGGTGATCAGCTGCACGGCGCTGCCGATGGTGCTGATATCGGTGCCGAAACGGGCCGCTTCCTGGCGGTCGACGTCGATTTTCCAGTCGATGCCGGGCAGCGGCCTGGAATCCGTGACGTCGACGAATTCGCCCAGGGACGCCATGCCCTCGCGCAGCCGGTCGACGGCGCCTGGCAGCAGCTCGGTGTTGAGTGCGGTCAGTTCCAGCTGGATGGGTTTGCCGGAGGTGATTCCGGATTCCTGCACCTGCGGTTCCACGATGATGCCGGGAATGTCCTGGGTGCGTTCGCGTACCTCGTTCATGATCTGTGCTGCCGGCCTGCGCAGTTCCCAGTCCACCAGGCTGAGCTGGATGCGGCCGATGATGTCTTCATCCACATCGTTGCCCAGCGCGATACCGCTGCGGGTGTAGATCGCCTCGAATTCTTCCATGTCGAGAATACGGTTCTCCACTTCACGCACCAGTGCGTCCCTTTCATAAACAGAGAGGTCGCCCCGCGAATGGATGTTCAGCACGGCGAATTCGGGTTCCACGTCAGTGAAAAACTCCTGGCCACGACCGATGGCGTCATAAAGCAGAATGGTGCCGATCAGGAAAGCGCAAGCCGTCACCAGTACCAGCAGAGGTCTGGCCAGCGCCATGCGCAGGATGGCAATGTAACCGGCGGTGAAGGCACCCATGTCCTGGATGTTCTGCCGGGCTTCTTCCATGAAATCGACTTCCTTGATGGACGTCATGAGGGAAAGGTCAGGATTGGTATTCCTGTTCTTCAGCAATGCGCCGATGGTCGGCACGAACAGCAGCGCCATGAACAGGGACGCCGCCAGGGTCACCAGCAGCGTGATGGGCAGGTATTTCATGAACTCGCCGATCAGGCCGGGCCAGAACAGCAGCGGCATGAATACCGCCAGCGTGGTCGCGGTTGATGCGGTGATGGGCCAGGCCATGCGCTTGGAAGCCTCGCTGAAGGCCAGTTTCGGGCTGTAGCCGTTCTGCATGTTGCGCTCGGCCAGTTCGACCACCACGATGGCGCCGTCCACGAGCATGCCCACGGCCATGATCAGGGAGAACAGCACCACGATGTTCATGCTGTAGCCCATGAGATAGATCACCAGGATGCCTGACAGAAAGGCGCCCGGGATGGCGACCCCGACGAGGCCGGCGGAACGCAGGCCGAGGGCGGCAAGGATCACGATCATCACCAGGATGACGGCAATGGCCACGTTGTTGACCAGGTCGTTGAGCATGATGCGGACCTGCTCCGAATTGTCCGAGGTGAAGGTGTACTCCATGTTGTCTGGCCACTCCTCCAGCTGGGAGGCACCGCGGACTGTCGCCTTCACGGTATCCACCACGTCCAGGATGTTGGCGCCGGAGCGCTTGGTAATTTCCAGGGCGATGGAGTTTTCGCCGTTGAGGCGGGCGAAACTGGTCGGGTCCTTGAAGGTGCGGCGAACAGTGGCCACATCCTGGAAGGTGACCGTCTTCAAACCGTCGGTTTTCACCGGCAGTGTGAGCAAGTCCTGCAGGTCCTCGATGACACCGGGCACCTTGACCGCAAACCGGCCCTGCCCGCTGTCGAGGGCGCCTGCCGCCACCAGGCGGTTATTGCGGCTGACATAGCTGATCAGGTCGGCATAGTTGAGGTTGTAGCTTTCCAGCGCCACCGGGTCGACGATGACCTCCAGCAGCTCTTCACGATCGCCGCCGATGTCCGCTGACAATACACCGGGGATGGCTTCTAGTTCGTCACGCAGCTGCCTGCCGATGGCTACCAGTGTGCGCTCGGGAACATCACCATGCAGCATGACGGTGATGATCGGAATCAGCGAAGTGTTGATTTCCTGCACGAAGGGCTCTTCGGAGTCCTGGGGCAGCTCGTTACGCGCCAGGTCTACCTTTTCCCGGACATCGGCCAGGGCCTGATCGGCATCAAAACCGGCATCGAACTCAAGGATGAGCACGCCCGATCCTTCAGAGCCGGTGGCGCGCAGTTCCTTGAGACCCTCGATGGACCGCAATTCGGTTTCCATCGGCCGCAGGAGCAGGCGTTCGGCGTCTTCGGGGGAAATGCCTTCGTGAATAATGTTGACGTAGATCTGCGGAATATCGATATCCGGTTCCGCTTCCTTGGGCACGGATATGTAACTGACTATGCCGGCAACAATCAGCAGTGCCAGGATCATGATGACCGGCCGCGGACGATTGATAAAGGCAGAGATCAGCGCGTTCATTGATTGCGAGCTTCAGCCGGCCATTCATTGTAGGTGACCGGCTCGACCTGCTGGCCCACGGTCACGAAACCCTGGCCTACGGTTATTACGCGGATGGTGTCGGGCAGGCCGGTGACCAGGATGCCGTTTTCGGATGAACCGACGATTT
>JALRBG010000081.1 GCA_023257855.1 Pseudomonadales bacterium
ACCAGCTCAAGCTTTCAAAACAGCTGGCCACGATCAAGCTGGATGTCGATCTCGCGTTCGGCCCGGAGGACCTCGTTCACGCGGAGCCGAACAAATCCGAATTGCTGGCGCTGTACAAGAATCTGGAATTTCGCACCTGGATCAGGGAGCTGGAAGGAGAGGGGGTCGAGGCCGCCGATATACCCGGCCTTGAACCGGCACCGCCTGAACAGGAGGTCGAGGAGTCCTATGCACAACCCGATAAAATCGATTACCAGGTAATCACTGACCTGAAGAAGCTGGAAGCCTTCCTTGCCGGTGCCGTGAAGACAGGGCGCCTGGCGCTGAGCCTCGAGGCAGAGGGGGCACATTACAAGAGCGCAGTCATCATCGGGATATCCCTGTGCTGCGAGGCGGGTAAGGCAATCTATCTGCCACTGGGCCACTCGGGACTGGAAAATACCGGCCAGTTGGTGACTGACGACACCCTGGCCCTGCTCAAACCGGTGCTGGAGGACCGGCAGGTGTTCAAGGTGGGGCATGACCTGAAACTAATCTCCCATATCCTGACCAACTACGGCATTTCCCTGAAGGGCCGGCGCTTTGACACCATGCTGCAATCCTATGTGTTCAATTCGGTAGCTCACAAACATTCCCTGGACCGGCTGGCCTCCCATTACCTGGAGCAGGACAAGGCCACCCTGGAGGAGATGCTCGGCAAGGGTCGCAGCAAACTGACTTTTGCCGAGCTCGACATCGACAAGGCCGGTCACTGGTCGGCGGAAAATGCCGATTTCAGTTTCCGCCTGCACCAGGTGCTCGGCAGCAAGCTGGCAGCGACCGGCGAATTGGCAAACGTATACCGCTACTTCGAGATTGCCCTGGTGCCGGTACTGACACGCATGGAAGATACCGGTGTCAGCCTGGATGTGAAGGCGCTGGAGAAGCAGAGTACCCAGATAGCCGCGCGCCTGGTTGAACTCGAGAAAAAAGCCTTTGAGCTGGCCGGCGAAGAGTTCAACCTGGGTTCACCCAAACAGCTCCAGCAGATCTTTTACGAGAAACTCGAATACCCCGTGATCAGCAAGACCGCCAAGGGCCAGCCGTCCACGGCCGAGCCGGTCCTGCAGGAACTGGCGCTGGAGTACCCGCTGCCCGAAGTGATTCTTGAACATCGCGGGCTGAGCAAGCTCAAATCCACCTACACGGACAGGCTTCCCTTGGACATCAACCCGGTCACGGGCCGTATCCACACCAATTACCAGCAGGCGGTTGCGGCGACCGGCAGGCTTTCCTCCACCGAACCCAACCTGCAGAACATTCCCATCCGCACCGAGGAAGGCCGGCGCATTCGCCAGGCATTCATCGCCGGCAAGGGCAAGGTGCTGATGGCGGCGGATTACTCGCAGGTGGAGCTGCGCATCATGGCGCACCTTTCGGGCGATGAAAGCCTGTGCGAAGCCTTCAGGAAAGGACTCGATGTTCACCAGGCCACGGCCAGTGAAATATTCTCGGTATCCCTGGACAAGGTCGATTCGAACCAGCGCCGCAGCGCCAAGGCCATCAACTTCGGCCTGATCTACGGCATGTCTCCCTTCGGGCTGGCCAAGCAGCTGGGCATCGGGCGCAGTGAAGCCCAGGAATATGTCGAGCGTTATTTCCAGCGCTACCCGGGCGTTCGCAAGTACATGGATGACACACGCATGTTGGCCAACGAACAGGGATACGTGGAAACATTGTTTGGTCGCCGCCTGTACCTGCCGGATATCAAGGCCAGCAACGGGATGCTGCGAAAGGCTGCGGAACGCACCGCGATCAATGCCCCCATGCAGGGAACTGCCGCTGACATCATCAAGCAGGCCATGGTAGATATCGATCACTGGCTGGGTGTGGCCAACCTGGATGCCAGCATGATCATGCAGGTGCATGACGAGCTGGTTTTCGAAGTGGCCAGCGAGGACCTGGCATTGCTCGCCGAAGGGGTGAAATTCCGCATGATATCCGCCGCCTCCCTGAATG
Organism: Pseudomonadales bacterium; assembly: GCA_023257855.1. GTDB lineage: Bacteria > Pseudomonadota > Gammaproteobacteria > Pseudomonadales > Pseudohongiellaceae > Eutrophocola. The sequence goes on from JALRBG010000081.1 coordinate 1,999, forward strand.
TGCCCCTGGTCGTGGATATCGGTTCCGGAAAAGACTGGAACACGGCCCACTGACCGGCCAGGTCACAAAATGCTGTGTCATTGTGTAAACAGGATTTTTTTTCAGGAACCGGAAAAATTTTTGAACTATTGTAAAAACGGTGGGTCAGAGGTTACAGCAGGGTGGTTTTCTCCCCGATTTTTCCAGCCTGCTGTTGAAGATATATCTCCTGGTTAATAAGGAGCGCGTTGGGCCCTAACTGTTTTCTCCTACAGTTAGGGCCCTCTCTTTTTATGGATTATGGGCTCAAGGCTGCTTATGGGCTCAAGGCTGTTTTTGGGCGCCTTAAAAGCCAAGTTCAGGGCTGTTTTTGCAGGGCTTAAAGCCCAGCTCAGGCCCCGGTTTCCGAGGGCTCCCGGGCCTCCGGGTCGCACAGCCAGGACTGCAGCCGGCCTTTCAGCTCTCCCGCACCATCCCCCTTCAGTGCCGAAAACAGTTGTATGGAAATCAGGTCGCCGTAGCCGACCAGTTCCCGCCGGGTTTCCAGCAGAACCTTCTTGCGGGCCCCGGATTTGAGCTTGTCACACTTGGTCAGCAGGAGATGGACCGGCATTTCTGCCTGTCCGCACCAGGCGATCATTTGCCGGTCGAAATCCTTGAGCGGGTGCCTGCAATCCATCAGCAGGACCAGGCCGCGCAGGGATTTTCGCTCCCTCAGGTAGGCCTCCAGCTGTTTTTCCCACTTCGCCTTGACGTGCGGCGGTACCTTGGCAAAGCCGAATCCGGGCAGGTCCACCAGGTATTTGCCTTCGGCGACCTGAAAAAAATTCAGCAGTTGTGTGCGTCCCGGGGTCTTGCTCGTGCGGGCCAGTTTCGGCTGGTCGGTGAGGGTATTGATGGCGCTGGACTTGCCTGCGTTTGAGCGTCCGACAAAGGCCACCTCGTCGGCATCGTCTGGCGGACACTGGTTGACAGTCTCCGCGCTCTGCAGGAAGCGGGTGCCCGAAAAATCGAGCTTTTCAGCGTGTTTTTCATCCATTTTGGGCGGGCAATCTGCTTGGGAATGGCAGAAGGCTTAAGGTATAATCGCGCGGTTTCAAAGGCTGTGGATTGTATCAGCACTGCAGGTGAATTAGCAGTGAGCGGGCCATGGCCGCCAACACCGATTTCATAATCCAGGAAGTTAAGAACCAGCGCATGAATAAAATTGCAGTGAAAGGAATGGCGAAATTCGTTTCAACGGTATCCGTTGCCCTGTTTACCCTCGTTACAGCTACCCAGGCTCTGGCCCAGGGTGACGCCGCTGCCGGCGCCGAAAAGATCACCGTCTGCCTGGCCTGCCACGGCCAGGACGGCAACATGAGCCAGATCGCCAATGTGCCCAAGATTGGCGGTCAGAATGCTGATTACCTGCTCAAGCAGATGAATGACATTAAAAGCGGAGTCAGGGCTGCCCCGCTCATGACGGGTATGCTCAACAATCTCAACGACCAGGACATGGCTGATGTTGCAGCCTACTATGCCTCTCAGGCAGCCCCGCAGGGCGCCGCTGAGCCTGAAAAGGTCGCCCTGGGAGAATCCCTGTACCGTGCCGGAAATGCTGACATCGGGGTCGCAGCCTGCTCTGCCTGCCATTCCCCCAATGGCCAGGGCCTGGCATCCGCAGGTTACCCGGCACTCAGCGGTCAGGATCCGGCCTATACTGAATTGCAGTTACGTGCATTCCGCGATGGCGTGCGCAATAACGACGATGCGCAAGTGATGCGCAGCATTGCCGCCCGTCTGAATGATGCGGAAATTGCCGCGCTGGCCTCCTACGTCGCCGGCCTGCGCTAATTCAGTACGGGTTCAGCAACACCCGGCAATACTGCAAATAATATGAAATTGATTGCGCCCGATAGTCAATAAATGCTGATTTCCGGGTCTGCTATGGCATACTCGCGATGACTTTTACCGGATTACGCTTTATATAAAGAAGGAATAACCGAGGGAGAGAGACTATGAAACTGTTCTCGAAATTCACACTGCTGGCCGCCCTGTTCATGGGTGTGGTCGCCACCGTCAATGCCCAGCCGGCGTTATACGTTGAAGGCACCCATTACGAAACTATTGCCTCACCGGTCAGAACCGCTGATCCCAACAAGATCGAAGTGACCGAAATCTTCTGGTATGGCTGCCCGCATTGCTATGCGTTTGAGCCCCTGATTTCCAGCTGGGAAGAAAAACTGCCTTCCGATGTGGCGTTCGTGCGCAGCCCCGGTATGTGGAATCAGACCATGGAAATTCACGCGCAGATTTTTTACGCAGCCGAGGCGCTTGGTGTAACCGGCAAGGTTCATGACGTGGCTTTCAACGAAATTCACCGGAACCGCAATTACCTGCAGACTGAAGACGTCGTGAAGGACATGTTCGTCAACGCGGGCGTTGCACCGGATGCCTTCGACAAGGCATGGAAGTCCTTCTCAGTGACTTCTGCCGTGAAGCGCGCCGGCACTCGTATGCGTGACTACGGTGTGCGCGGCGTACCCAGCATGGTGGTGAACGGCAAGTACCTGGTTTCCGTGGGCGGACCCGTCGCCACCCAGATCGACCTGCTTAAAATCGTCGACTTCCTGGTCCAGAAAGAAAAAAGCGGCAGCTGACACCCTGCACGCAACCGATACCAGAGCGCCCATGTTGATTCAACATGGGCGTTTTTTATGGTACCGCCTTTACCGTTGCCGGTGTTTTGTAAAAAGTTCTCAGAAATTTCTCAGGTTTTTTAGACATTTACAGCAAAAATTTCAAGTTTGAATAAACTTTTTGCCGGAGTGTGTTGTCATACAACAGGCCCGGCGCCACGAATTGCGCCAAATGCCGGTTGCCGGCTAGGGTAGCAGTCGAAAATAACCTATAATTCAATGTTTTAGAGAAAAATAAACCAGACTACAGCCATGGCATCGGGTATCCCATTTCTCGACAAAATTCCCACCAGCGACATTGGCCTGAAAATCCGGTCCCTGCTGCCGGCCCGGCGTCATTCCGATATCTTCAACCGGATCGATATCAGCCTGCTGCTGTTTGATAACACCCTGGTCAATACCGCCAATGGTGAATCCGAAGAAATCTCGTTGACCAAAGACGGCTCCTTCCCGGAAGCGATGGCCCGGGCGGCACGCCGCCTGGCCAGGGGTGACAAACACAACATCCTGCTGCTCCTGCCCACCGCCGACTTCGTTGCCACCGCCTATCACATGAACCTGGCCAGTGAAAAAATGATCCGGTCTGCCCTCGAACTGCAGGCACAGTCACTGATTCCTGCGTACGAGGAAAACCTGCTGCTTGCCGTGAATGCCGCGCAGCAGGAGGGAGTTGCGTTGTGGTTCAACGAGCAGGAAGCGAACCGTCTGTTCCGGGCCTTTGCCCACGAGGACCTGTTTCTCGGCGCCATCATGCCCCGTAGCCTGGCCGTGCTGGGCGCCGCTGATGATGACGACCTGAAAACCATGCTCATCAATGATGAAGAGGGCAGCAATATTTCCTTCCTCCAGGTCAGGACCAATGCCGTCAGGCGCCTGCTGACCGTGAACAGGAGGGACCTGGAACAGGAAGTATTTGCCCGGCAATGGGAAATTGAAACCAGTCAGCTCAAGGGTGACGCCGTCCGCAACATGACCTCGATGGATGACTGGAGAGCATTGAAACGCAAGGTGCAGCCGCTGCCCGAATACAGTTTCCTGCCAGCCGGCGCCATCGCCGAGCAAAAACGCATCAGCTTTGCCCGCAACAGCAAAGTCGCAATGGCTGCCACGGCAGTTGTGGTACTGCTCCTGTTCGCACCATTTATATCCAGATGGCTGGAGTTGCGCGGCGTACTCGATGACCTGGAAACCGCTCAGGTCATGAGCGCGGAGCCCAGGGCATTGCAGGCGTCCATTTTCGACATGGAAGAGGAATGGGGCGCATTGTACGAATATCCCGACCAGGAGGTTGCGCAGGTGCTTGTCTCGCTGAACAGTGTGATCCAGAGTTCGCTGACCTCCATTTCCATTAACAAGGGCGTTGTCGATATCACCGGGTCCACCAACGACCCGGCCTACCTGGTGGAGCTGCTCTCGGAGAGGGAAGAATTCAATAACGTCAGCCAGAGCACCAGCACCCGCGGTGCAGGTTCGCAGTTCGGCATACGCCTGAACCTGACCAACGTGGATTTCGAGGATTATGAAGAAAAGTACCCCGCCAGGACTCAGGGAAGATAGCGCCGAGCCATGAAAGCCAAAGAGAAAAAACTGGTTGCCCTCGCTGCCGTGATGTTCCTCCTGGTACTGGTTGTCAGGGGCATCCCGATGCTGCGCCAGTCCTACCAGGACATGCAGGATGAAATCGAGTTCACCCAGGATCGTATCCAGCGCCTGCGCCTGCTTGTGGAAGAGGCGCCATTCCTTGTTGACGAGGAAGCACTGAAGCGTGAAGAGATGGCCGCTCTGGAAAGCTGGGTATTCACCGGCCAGGACCAGAACCTGATCGGCAGCGGCGTGCAGCGCTCGCTGCGCCAGGTCGTGGAGGAAGCCGGTGTTTTGCCGCGCTCCTACAGCACACCGCGTTATACCGAGCTGGATGGCTGGCTGATGGTTTCCCAGGAAATGGATTTTGTCATCGACCAGGAAAAGATCCTGCCTTTCCTGGACAAGCTGGAGCAGTCACGGCCGAGGCTTCATGTCACCGAGTTCAGCATCAACCGGAACCGCCGGCAGTTCCTCGGCTCGATCACAGTAACCGGATTCAGCAAGATACCCTGACGTTATGGTAACAGAACACGCACACCTGACACTGCCCATCTTCAGCCAGCTGCTGGAGCCCGAAGGCATGGCGCCTGCACAGAATTTCAATGACAGCTGGGAGCTGGTTTGCAACCGGCTGCCAAGCATCGAAAGCCGTGCCAAGGTCAGGTATGTCATCGGCGACCAGGTGAATTTCCGTATCGGCAATACGGACGAGGTGGCGAGGCTGACCAAGCACTGGCGCGCCGAACTCTCACCCGAAATCGCCGACTCGGATGACGCCTTCGTTTCCGGATTCGGGGATGACGATGAATTTACGGACATGGATTCCGAAGCGCCGATCATCAGGCTGGTCAACCACCTGTTCGCCAGGGCCATGGACCTCAACGCTAGCGACATACATTTCGAGCCGACCGAGCACCACCTGGAAGTGCGCTGCCGCGTCGACGGCATCATGACTCGTATTGAAAAGCTGCCGATCAAGATCCAGTCGGCGGTCGCCTCACGCCTGAAGCTGATGGCCAAGCTCGATATCGGCGAGAAACGCCTGCCCCAGGACGGCCGCATCGATTACCGCATCGGTGATCGCGAACTGGATATGCGTGTATCGACCCTGCCCGGCGTCCTGGGGGAGTCGGTAGTACTGCGTATTCTCGACCGCAGCGACCTGAGCATCGAGCTCACAGATCTCGGCATGCCTCAGAAAGTGCTGCAGGATTATGCGCGGCTGATCACCCAGCCCCACGGTCTCATCCTGATAACCGGCCCGACAGGTTCCGGTAAAACAACGACCTTGTATGCCACTCTGGAAAAGATCAACGACGAAAAGCACAAGATTGTGACCGTGGAAGATCCGGTCGAATACCAGCTGGACGGCATCACACAGATCCAGGTGAACCCAAAGATCGGTCTCAGCTTCGCCTCCGGGCTCAGGTCGATTGTCCGCCAGGACCCGGACATCCTCATGATCGGTGAGATTCGCGACCACGAAACCGCGGAGATCGCAATTGAATCGGCCCTGACCGGTCACCTGGTGTTCTCAACACTGCACACCAACGATGCCGCAGGTGCGGTGACCCGCCTGCAGGATATGGGTGTGCAGAGTTACCTGATCAGTTCGAGCCTTCTCGGAATCCAGGCGCAGCGTCTGGTCAGGCGAGTCTGCACCGACTGCACGGAACAGCATGACCTCACCGCGGATGAAGCCGATGTACTTGGCGTTGAGCTCAGCGACTATCCCACGATCAATCGCGGCTTGGGATGTGAGCGCTGCGGCGGCACCGGTTACCGGGGCCGGGTCGGGCTTTACGAATTGCTGATGATGTCCGACCAGATCAGGCACCTGATCACC
>JALRBG010000178.1 GCA_023257855.1 Pseudomonadales bacterium
GTCATCACACGTCACGTCCTCGAAGACATCGTTGTCTTCATCGGCGTCGTCGGGCGCCTCATCTCCGGTTTCCGAGGGTGCCGCATCGACGTCGTCATTAACGTCGTCATTAAAGTCATCGTCCCAGTCTTCTTCCGGCTCCTCTTCCTGGATACCGAGGATTTCCTCGATGGGACGCGTACCGATGGCAGCTGCACGCTCTTCTTCCTCGTCGAGCACGTCGAACTCGGCCTCCATGTCCTCCGCCGAAGGAAATTCCAGGACACGGCTTTCGGGTGCGTCATCTTCGAGTGACAATTCCGGCTCCAGGTCTTCCAGTTCCTTCACGTCGGCCAGCGGCGGCAGTTCTTCCAGGCTTCTCAGATTGAAGTAATCGAGGAATTCACGCGTCGTTGCATACATGGCCGGTCGGCCGGGTACATCGCGATGACCGACCACCCTCACCCACTCGCGCTCCATGAGAGTGCGAATGATGTTGGTGCTCACGGCTACGCCGCGGATCTTTTCTATCTCGCCGCGGGTGATGGGCTGGCGGTAGGCAATGATGGAGATGGTTTCCAGGAGCGCACGCGAATAGCGCTGGGGCTTTTCCTCCCACAGTTTGCCGACCCACTCGCTGAACTGCTGCTTGACCTGAAAGCGATAGCCAGAGGCCACCTGCTTGAGTTCGAACCCGCGCGCTTCACAGTCCTGCTCGATTTCCTTCAGCACCGCCTTCAGTTCCTCGGGTTCGGGACGCTCACGGTCCTCGAATACTTCCGCGATCTTGCTCATGGGCAGGGGTTTGCCGGCAGCCATCAACAGGCCTTCAATGATCTGCTTGGTGGCAAGACCGGACTGGGATTTCTGGGTATCTTCGCTCATGTTGTACGTGCCTTGATGTGTATCGGGCCAAAGGGTTCGCTTTGTGCAATATCGATCAGTGCTTCCTTGATCAGCTCCATGATCGCGAGGAAGGTCACCACTACGCCCATCCTGCCTTCATCCCTTCGCAGCAGGGACAGCATGGGCGTGAACTGGTTGTCGGAAATGGTCAGCAGGATCTGTGACATCTTCTCACGGGTGGAAAGGCTGTCACGCTGGATATGGTGGTGTTCGAAGAGGTCGGAACGGCGCAGTACCGTGGCAAAGGCCTGGAGTATTTCCTTGAGGTCGACATCGGGTTGCGGAATTTCACGCTCCAGTTTGGGCGCCTCGACATTAGCCAGGTGGATATCCCGCTCTAGGCGCGGATATTCGTCGAGGGATTCGGCGGCTTCACGGAAACGCTCGTATTCCTGCAGGCGGCGTATGAGTTGCGCGCGCGGATCCTCTTCCTCCTCGTCCTCGTCGCTGGTGCGCGGCAGGAGAATGCGCGACTTGATCTCGGCCAGCATGGCCGCCATGACCAGGTATTCGGCCGCAAGCTCGAACTGCGCGGCCTCCATCAGTTCCACATAGGAGATGTACTGGTCGGTGATATCCGACACGTTGATTTCGAGGATATCGATGTTCTGACGCTTGATGAGGTACAGCAGCAGGTCCAGCGGCCCCTCGAAAGCCTCGAGGAACACTTCCAGGGCATCGGGTGGAATGTACAAGTCCTTCGGCAAATCGGTGACCGCCTTGCCGGCGACAAAGGCAAAGGGCATCTCTTCCTGGCGCAGGCCGCCCTGGCGGCGTGCCTCGACAAGCAGGCTGACACGATCACCAACCTCTTGCTGCTGTTCGGGCGTGAGCTCTGCCATAGCCTCGTCCTCGGGGTTCACGGCAGCCTCACCCGAAACTCCGGAATCCTCACCGGTGTTTTCAGGCAGGTCGTCCTCGCGGTCTGTCTCATTGCCGCTGTTCATCGGTAATTCAACCCCATCGCCTGGCGCACATCGGTCATGGTTTCACGCGCCGTTTCCCGTGCCTTTTCTGAGCCATCATTGATGATCGATCTCACCAGGCCCATGTTGTCTTCGAGCTGCGTCGCCTTGATGCGGATCGGTTCGACTTCGCTGACCACGGCATCTATGACAGGCTTCTTGCATTCCAGGCAGCCAATGCCTGCACTGCGGCAGCCCTGCTGAACCCAGTCACAGGTCTTCTCGTCGGAATAGATCTGGTGAAATTCCCACACCGGGCACTTGTCGGGATCACCTGGATCGGTCAATCGGACCCTGGCGGGATCGGTCGGCATGGTCTTGATCTTTTGGGCGATGCTGTCGTTTTCCTCGCGCAGGGAAATAATGTTGTCATAGGACTTGGACATCTTGCGGCCGTCCAGTCCGGGCATCTTGGGTGCCCTGGTCAGCAGGGACTGCGGTTCTGCCAGGATCATCTTGCCGCCACCTTCCAGATAGCCGAACAGGCGCTCCCTGTCACCCAGGGAAATGTTCTGCTGTTCTTTCAGCAGTGCCCTGGCCCGCTCCAGCGCTTCCAGGTCGCCCGTTTCCAGGTAGGCCTTGCGCAGTTTGTTGTATAGGCTTGCCGCTTTCTTGCCCATCTTTTTGATGCCGGCTTTTGCATTCTCCTCGAAATCCGGTTCACGCCCGTACAGGTGGTTGAACCGGCGCGCCACTTCGCGGGTCAATTCGACGTGCGCCACCTGGTCGGCACCCACTGGAACATGCCCTGCGCGATAAATGAGAATATCGGCGCTCTGCAACAGGGGGTAACCCAGGAAGCCGTAGGTGCTCAAGTCCTTGTCCTGCAGGTTTTCCTGCATGTCCTTGTAGCTGGGTACACGCTCAAGCCAGCCCAACGGCGTCATCATGGACAACAACAGGTGCAGTTCGGCATGTTCGGGTACACGGGACTGGATGAACAGAGTGGCATTGCTGGGATTGACACCGGCGGCGAGCCAATCCACGACCATGTCCCAAAGATTGTTTTCAATGACCAGCGGATCGTCGTAGTGCGTGGTTAGCGCATGCCAGTCCGCGATGAAGAAAAAACACTCGTACTCGTTTTGTAATGTAGTCCAGTTTTTGATGACACCGTGAAGGTGTCCGAGATGAAGGCGCCCGGTTGGGCGCATACCTGACAGCACTCTCAGCTGCGAATTGACTGAGCTCAATTGTTACTCCCTGGCTCTTATTTCTAGTCCCGAATTATACCCGCAAAAGCTCCCCCAATGGCAGACCTGAATGGCCCTGGCGGGGTCATTTTCACCTGAACAGCTCAGGGTCCGCCTTGCCCTCCCTGAGCACCTCGGGCACCCCATCCACCAGGCTTACCACGGTGGTGGCCTCTAGACCGCAGA
>JALRBG010000189.1 GCA_023257855.1 Pseudomonadales bacterium
GGGAATTGAATTTCATGGATTACCCCCAATATAGGTCAGTGAACGAATACCAAAGCAGAAGAACAAGACTAATCGCGCCATCACGAGGCGTCAATCAAGCCCCTGCTCTTTCAAAGCACTCCGAGAAATGCCGGATGACGGTCCTTTGGACCTTTTCCGGCCTACATCGTTCCACAACCCCGTGTATACTCCGAAAATCCTGCCCTTAAGCTGAACTGAATGCCAAAAAAACCCATAATCAACGATCCCCACGCTACCCGGGAGTCCGGCCGCTACGCCAATCCCATTCCCAGCCGCGAATACATCCTCGAGCACCTGGAGCAGCGTGGCGAGCCCGCGCAGTTCAACGTGCTGTGCCGGGAACTGCAGCTCGACGACCGCGAGGCCTGCGACGCGCTCGGCAAACGGCTGAACGCCATGTGCCGCGACGGCCAGCTCATCTGCAGCCGGTCGGGCAGCTACGGCCTGGTCAACAAGATGGACCTGATCAAGGGCCAGGTGACGGGCAACAAGGACGGCTTTGGCTTCCTCATTCCCGATGACGGCGGTGCCGACCTGTATTTAAGCCCGCGCCAGATGCAGAAAGTGTTCGACGGCGACACCGTCCTCGCCCGTGTCTCCGGGGTCGACCGCCGCGGCCGCCATGAAGGCAAGATCGTGGAAATCCTGCAGCGCAAGAGCTCGCGCCTGGTGGGCCGCTTCTACAAGGAAGCCGGTGCCGGCGTGGTGGTGCCGCACAACAAGCGCATCTCGCAGGAGATCCTCATCGCCAAGAAGGATCGCAAGGGGGCAAAGGACGGCGACTTCGTCATGGTGGAGATCACCAAGTACCCCGAGGGCCATCGCAAGGCAACCGGCGAGGTAGTGGAAGTGCTGGGCGATGTCAGCACGCCGGGCATGGAGATCGACGTTGCCCTGCGCGTGCACGGCATTCCCCATGAATGGCCGGAAGGCTTCGAGAAAGCCATGGCCGCCATGCCCGACGCGCCGGGCAAGGACGAACTCGAACATCGCCACGATTACCGCGACCTGCCGTTTGTCACCATTGACGGCGAGGATGCCAAGGACTTCGACGACGCCGTGTACTGCGAAAGCCGAGGCGAAGCCGGCTGGCGCCTGTATGTCGCCATCGCCGATGTCTCACACTACGTGCAGGTTGGCACCGACCTCGACAATGAGGCACGCAATCGCGGCACCTCCGTGTACTTCCCCGGCCATGTCGTGCCCATGCTGCCAGAAAAGCTGTCCAACGGCCTGTGTTCGCTGAGGCCGAACGAGGATCGCCTTGTCATGGTGTGCCGCATGGACATCAACCGTGCGGGCGAGATCACCGATTACGATTTTTCCGAAGGTGTTATCCACTCGCACGCGCGCCTGACCTATGACGAAGTCGGCGCCATCGTGGTGGAACCGGATAACGACACCGAGGCGAACGTGCAGAAGCGCCTGTTGGAAAAATACGCTGCGCTGGTGGGCGAACTGGACAACCTGTATGACCTTTACCTGGTCCTGCACAAGGCCCGTGAGAAACGCGGCGCGCTGGATTTCGACACCGTGGAAACCCGCATCGTCTTCACCGAGGACCGCAAGCTGGCGGAGATCCTGGAGGTGGAGCGCAACGACGCCCACCGCCTGATAGAAGAGTGCATGCTGTGCGCCAACGTGTGCGCCGCCGAGCTGTTCCTGGAAATGAAACAGCCGGCACTGTTCCGCGTGCATGCCGGGCCGAACCCGGACAAGGTGGAGAATCTTTACGACTTCCTGCGCGGCATCGGCATTGGCCTGGCGCGCAAGGAAAATCCGTCGACCAGCGACTACCAGACCATCCTGCAACGCCTGGGCGAGCGGCCCGACCGCAATATCCTGCAGACCATCGTCATCCGTTCGCTGATGCAGGCCATGTACGCACCCGACAACGTCGGTCACTTCGGCCTCGGCTACAACGCGTATACGCATTTCACCTCGCCTATCCGTCGTTATCCCGACCTGCTGGTGCATCGCGCCATCCGCTACCTCATCCGCAACAAGGGCAACAAGCACCTGAACAAGGTGAAGGGCGCGGACGGCCTGGCGAAACACGTCATCTATCCCTACTCGTCGAGCGAACTCGACGACCTGGGCGGACACCTGTCTGCCTGTGAGCGCCGCGCCGATTCCGCCAGCTACGACGTCATCGACTGGCTCAAGTGCGAGTACATCCAGCAGCATATCGGCGACGCCTTCGACGGCACCATCGTGACTGTGACCAACTTCGGTGTGTTCGTGGAACTCGACGACATCCACATCGAAGGTCTCATTCACGTCACGGCACTGCGCAACGACTATTATCACTTCAACGATGTCGCCCATACCCTGACCGGCGAGCGCACCGGTGACAGCTTCCACCTGGGCGATCGTGTCCACGTGCAGGTGTCGCGCGTGGACATGGAAGATCACAAGATCGACCTGCAGCTGGTCAGCGTTCTCAAGCAGAACCGCACATCGGCGCCGGTGCCGCAGCGGGAACGGAAAGCCAAGAAAGGCGGCGGCAAGGGCCAGCACCGCAAGAAGAAAGCGAAGGCACCCCAGGAAAAGCAACCGGCAGCAAAAACCGGCAAAGCCAAAAAGAACAACAGCCGTAATAGAAGAAGCAAGAAGCGATGAGCAGAACACAGTTGGTCTTTGGCATTCACGCCGTCAGCAGCCTGCTGGATCACCACGCCGATGCCGTGCAGGTCCTGTACACGCTGGCCGGCCGCCGTGACAAGCGCCTGCAGTCCCTGGTCGACAAGGCCAAGCATGCGGGCATCCCCGTGGAGGAATGCTACCGCGCCGATCTCGATGCGCGCTGCCCGCAGGTGCACCAGGGTATCGTGGCCCTGAGTGAGGCCACCAACCGCGAATACCACGAGCAGGACCTCGATGCCCTTCTGGATGGTCTCGACCATCCACCTTTATTGCTGGTGCTGGACGGAGTCACCGACCCGCACAACCTCGGTGCCTGCCTGCGCAGCGCCGAGGCCGCCGGGGCGGATGCCGTGATCGTGCCGAAGGATAAGTCCGTGCAACTCAGCCCAACCGTGCGCAAGGTCGCCTGCGGCGCCGCCGAAATCGTGCCTTTTGTCAGCGTCACCAACCTGGCGCGCACCCTGCAAAGCCTGCAGCAGCGCGGCATCTGGGTGTTCGGCGCCGCCGGCGAGGCACAGCAGTCGCTCTATGACGCCGACCTCAAGGGCCCGATTGCGCTGGTACTGGGTTCCGAAGGCAAAGGCCTCAGGCGCCTGACCCGAGAGCATTGCGATTCCCTGCTGGCCATCCCGATGGCGGGCGAGGTCAGCAGCCTGAATGTTTCTGTTTCTACTGGAGTTTGTCTTTTTGAAGCGGTGAGGCAAAGAACCCCCCGCTGAAAGCAGAAACGTTCCCTCTGCGCAGGCAGCGTCACGAGCGATGCCAGGGCCAGGCAAAAGGGGTTTTTGGAGCCCCAAACAGTACAAATAGTACGTGCCGGGGTCTCGAAATCCGGTTTAACGACGCATTGCCAAGCGCAGTAGCTGCAACTAACCTTGCATTCCCTCAAGCAAATCAATAGAATGCGCGCTCTTTTTTGAAGACTCCTTGTCTCACCGGAGTGCCCTGTAACCCAGGGATTGAAGTGCCTCAATGCACGCTGCGGGAGACTGTTAAACCATAGGGAATGCTAATGCGCCATTACGAAATCGTATTCATGGTGCATCCTGACCAGTCTGACCAGGTTGGCGGGATGACCGATCGTTATTCAAAGCTTGTCACCGACGCCGGTGGCAAAGTCCATCGCATGGAAGACTGGGGACGCCGCCAGCTGGCCTACCCGATCAATAAAATCCATAAAGCCCACTATGTCCTCATGAACGTCGAATGCGGCCAGGATGTTCTCGACGAGATCACCACCCTGTTCCGCTACAACGACGCCGTGCTGCGCAACCTTGTGATCAAGCGCAAGGATGCCGTGTCTGACATGAGCGAAATCATGAAGGCAGAGAACGAGAGCCGTGAGCGCAAGGCCCGCGCCAGCGCCCGCATGGCGGCTGAAGAGTCCTATGATCGTGACTCCTCTGACGATGACGACGATAACGACGAGGCCGACGCTTCCGAAGAAGCAGAAAGCGCCTCTTAACACCGAATTCACTGGAGAATACACATGGCACGTTTTTTCAGACGCCGTAAATACTGCAGGTTCACTGCGGAAGGCATCAAGGAAATCGATTACAAGGATCTGGATACCCTGAAAGCCAACATTTCGGAAACCGGCAAGATCGTACCGAGCCGCATTACCGGAACCAAGGCGCGTTACCAGCGCCAGTTGGCTACCGCAATCAAGCGCGCCCGTTACCTGGCCCTGATTCCGTATACAGATTCTCACGAAGTGTAAGTTTGCCCGGGCCACGGGCCCAGGCATGAGCACATAGGGGGGAGCATGCGCGGATTGGCAGAATACGTGATGCTTGGCCGCCGCCAGGCAATCATCATTGTTCTGCTGAGCGGGTTCTTTCCCCTGCTGTACTTTTTCAGTGCAGCAACCGTTGCCCTGGTCGCACTGCGCAAGGGGCAAAAGGAAGGATTACTGATCCTGCTATGGGCCTTGCTGCCGGCAGGATTGTTGTGGGCCATGGGGGACACCTCGGCCGTGTTCCTGTTGCTGGGCACCTATGTGCTGGCACTGGTCCTGAGGCAGACGCAGTCCTGGCAACGGGTATTGCTGCTTGCCATGGCGGTCGGACTGGTCACCCAGTTCAGCCTGGTGCTGCAGCCGGCCTACGAGGCCCAGGTGCAAGCCATGGTGAGGGACGGGCTGCAGGCCCAGCTGAACCAGGGCGGACAAACGGATTACACGGCGGAGCAGGTCGTAGATTTACTGCTCAGCTTTTTCGGCGCCTACCACGCTTTCATGGTGGTCATCTGTTTGATGATCGGCCGCTGGTGGCAGGCCCTGTTGTACAACCCGGGAGGATTCCGGCAGGAGTTTC
>JALRBG010000194.1 GCA_023257855.1 Pseudomonadales bacterium
TTTAAATATTATCAAGTTATAAAAACGTGGATTTCAGAGAAAAATTCAATCATTCAATAATTCACCATATAATTTAATTAATTTGCTAGTCTCTTTATCTGCATTGTAGTCTTTTGAAATATTTGTTCGAAGTTTTTTTCCAATTTCATTTCTTATGTTCTCATCTTTTAGATAATCTAACTTTTCAATATAATCATTTTTTGATTTTGCTTCTAGAAAAAGTTCAGGTGTATGTCCTAATGCACCGCTCTCAGAAGTAAGAACCACCATTTGACATGCTCCTGCCTCTAACATTTTCGTTTTTCCTGCCAGTAGTCTAGAATAGTCAGGATATGGAGAAAGTAATACACTACAGCTAGATAAAACATCAAGATAATTATTGACTCTTCCTAGAAATTTGGCATTTGAAAAATTCATTGAATCTTTAAAATCTGGAGATACATCTCCTACAAATAAGAAATTTATTTTTGGAGAATTTTTAACACAATAATTTAACAAATCTAGAGCCTCATAATTTTGTGTTCGATCGCTTCACCTTCGCCCATGCCCAGGCGGCGCATCAGGTTGCCGACGCGGTCCGATGCAAAGATGCGCATCAGGTTGTCTTCCAGCGACAGGTAGAAACGGGAATACCCCGGGTCACCCTGGCGCCCGGCACGGCCGCGCAGCTGGTTGTCGATACGGCGGGATTCATGCCGCTCCGTGCCGACGATATGCAGGCCGCCGGCCTCGATAACCTGGTCGTGACGTTTCTGCCACTCTGTCTTGATTGTTTCCACCTGCTCAGGGGTCGGGTTGTCCAGGGCTGCCACTTCGGATTCCCAGCGCCCCCCCAGAACGATGTCGGTACCACGGCCGGCCATGTTGGTAGCGATTGTCACCGTGCCGGGCCGTCCGGCCTGGGCGATGATCTCCGCTTCCTTTTCATGGTACTTGGCATTGAGTACGTTATGCTTGATCTTTTCCTTGTTCAGGTATTTCGACAGGATCTCGGAAGTTTCGATGCTCGCCGTTCCGACCAGCACCGGCGCACCCTTATCACGGAACTCCACAATATCCTGGACGATCGCCTTGAATTTCTCCTGGGTGGTCAGGTAGATCAGGTCATTGGCATCAATACGGACCATCGGCTTGTTGGTCGGAATGACTACAACGTCGAGCCCGTAGATCTGGTGAAACTCGAAGGCTTCCGTATCCGCCGTACCGGTCATGCCGGAAAGCTTCTCGTAGAGGCGGAAGTAATTCTGGAATGTTGTGGATGCCAGTGTCTGGCTTTCATTCTGGATCGGTACCCCTTCTTTCGCCTCGATGGCCTGGTGCAGACCTTCTGAAAGGCGCCGGCCCTGCATGGTGCGGCCAGTATGCTCATCAATGAGGACGATCTGCTGGTCCTGTACGATGTATTCGACCTCCTTGTGGAACAGGTAATGGGCGCGCAAGGCTGCAGACAATTGATGCAGCAGCGTCAGGTTGGTGGCCGCATAGAGGCTCTCGCCCTCCTGCAGCAGGCCGCGGCTCACCATAAGGTCTTCCACTTTCTCGTGACCCTTGTCAGTGAGCTCCACCTGACGGCTCTTTTCGTCGACCAGGAAGTCGCCATCAATTTCGTCTTCGCCTTCAATGCGGCGCTCGATCATGGATTTGTCAGGTGCCTTGTCGGCCTTCTTCAACAAGGGCACCAGGGCATTGATATCGTGGTAGCGCTTGGATGTGTTCTGGACCGCGCCGGAAATGATCAGGGGCGTCCTCGCTTCGTCGATGAGGATGGAGTCCACCTCGTCGACGATCGCGAAAACCAGGTCGCGCTGAAATTTATCCTGCAGTCGGAAGGCCATATTGTCGCGCAGGTAGTCGAAACCGAATTCATTGTTCGTACCATAGGTAATGTCGGCCTGGTAGGCTGCACGTTTCTCTTCCGGCGTCTGTCCGGGCACGACATAACCAACGGACAGGCCCAGGAATTCATAGAGTGGCCCCATCCAGCCAGCATCACGCCTGGCCAGGTAGTCATTCACGGTCACCAGGTGCACACCACGCCCGGTGAGGCCATTGAGGTAGGCCGGGAGGGTTGCCACCAGGGTTTTACCCTCACCCGTGCGCATTTCCGCGATCTTGCCATTGTTCAGCACCATGCCGCCGATCATCTGGACATCGAAGTGGCGCATATTCATAACCCGCGCGCCGGCTTCCCGGACCACGGCAAAAGCTTCCGGCAGCAGCTGTTCCAGGGTCTCACCCGCCTCGAAACGCTGCCTGAATTCCGCGGTTTTCGCTTTCAGCTCCTCGTCGGACAGCGCCTGCATGTCGGGCTCGTAGGCATTGATACGGTCTACAACTTTTGAGAGTTTCTTGATCTCCCGCTGGTTCTTGCTGCCAAATATTTTCGTAAGCATAGCTCTGGATCTTAATTAGTCGGTATTACAGAAATAGGGCCGGATTTACGGCACTCAAGTGACCATCGCCTGGGTATTACCGGGACGGCCTGGGCTGGAATTGGGAATTATCGGCTGGTGCGATGAACGTAGGATGAGGGATCCACGACGCGGCCATTTTTGTGAACTTCGAAATGCACGTGTGGTCCCGTGGAGCGGCCGGAGTTGCCGGACAGTGTAATTACCTGGCCTTTCTTGACGATATCACCCGGCTTGACCAAGAGTTTCTCGTTGTGGGCATAGAGGGTTTCATACCCGTTGCCGTGATTGACTTTGACCATGTTGCCGTAACCCTGTTTGTCACCCGCATAAGTGACAACGCCGGCAGCCACAGCCTTCACATCCACGCCGGTGCGGCCGGTCGCGAAATCGATACCCTGGTGCCAGGCCAGCTTGCCGGTGAACGGGTCGATGCGGCGGCCATAGGTGGAGGATATCCAGCCGCGGTTAACCGGGCGGCCGGACAGGAAAGATTCAGTCTGGATCTGCTGTTCTGCGAGCAGGGAATCCAGCAGTTCGAGTTGCTGCTGCTTGTCATCGATTTCCCGGGCCAGGTTGTCCAGGGCGCGCAGGAAATCCGGGACGGCAACGTCCTCGGCTTCCATGTCAGCCGGCCCGCCAAGGGCGGGCGGCTGGGTGAAATCGAATTCGCCGTCATCCAGGTTTGAAATTTCGGTAAGGCGCTGACCCAGTGCATCCAGCCTGAGCAGCCTGGCCTGCAGGTTGGCCATTCTCAATGTCAGGGCTTCGAGCTGGGCCAGGGTGTCCTGGCGGATCTGGTCGATATCCTCTTTCTGGGACTTGAGGGTATTCATCCAGGCCTGGGTGGCTTCATCCTTGTAGAAGTCGGCATTGCGGGTAGCCGATAAATGATAGCCGTAATAGCCAAGGACCACGGGCACGCCGAGAAGGCATACCGAAAGGGCAACGCGCATCCATCCCTTGAGTACCAGGGATTTGGTATCGCCGTGCTTCTGGTCAACGATGATTATTTTCATGCAATGCTATCTGGCTGCTTTCTATACACAATCTATACACTATACAGACTATACAGATTTACCCGCAGAATGCTCCGCGGACATATTGGCTGGGTCGCATAAACCCAGTAAACATGAGGCTTTCAGGCCGACATGAGCGAATACAGGCCGGATTAGACCATATTTAGCTGGAAAAAACAGGTCTCAGATAGGAGATTGGGGCATCGTCCTCGGTGTCAAAGGTAACGATCTCCCAGCTGTCCTTCTCGGTCATCAGCTTGCGCAGGAGGGCGTTGTTCAGGGCGTGCCCCGATTTGTAACCGCGAAATTCACCAATGAGGGTTTTTCCGAGCAGATACAGGTCGCCGATGGAGTCGAGGATCTTGTGTTTGACGAATTCGTCCTCGTAACGCAGTCCGTCCTCGTTGAGCACCCGGTAATCTCCCACAGCGATGGCATTGTCCATGCTGGCGCCGAGAGCCAGGTTGCGGTTCCTCAGTTCCTCGAATTCGTGCATGAAGCCGAACGTGCGTGCCCTGCTCACTTCCTTGACGAAAGAGGTGCTGGAAAAGTCTACGCACGCTTCCTTGGTGTACTTGCGGTGAACGGGATGATCATAAAGCAGGGTGTAGCCGACCTTGAAGCCGTTGAAGGGTTTCAGGCTGACCTTTTTGTCACCCTGCTCCACGGTGACCTCGCGGGTAATGCGGATGTACTTCTTTGGAGCATTCTGCTCTTCGATACCCGCAGACTGGATCAGGAAGACGAACGGACCGGCACTGCCGTCCATGATGGGCACTTCGGAAGCACTGACTTCGACATAGGCATTGTCAATACCCAGGCCCGACATGGCGGACATGAGGTGCTCGACGGTGGAAATCCGTACATCGCCCTTCATCAACGTGGATGACAAGGTGGTATCACCCACGTTTTCTGCAAGGGCCGGTATCAGGACTGCTGGGTCGAGATCGACCCGGGAGAATACTATGCCGGTATCAACGGGTGCGGGGCGCAGGGTCAGGTAGACTTTCTGACCGGTATGCAGACCCACTCCAGTCGCTTTGATGACGTTCTTTAGCGTTCTTTGCCTAATCAATGCTCGTTCTCACTCTCACTTCGGCTGAAGAAAATACTTGCCGTTCTCCCCCGAAGCTCTTCCGTCCATTGTTAGTATCGCTGCTTCGCTTTCCAGTGCGATTACCATGACTCTGTGCATACCCCGGATACGTCCAGGTTTGCATCAGTAACCGCTGAGGCTGCTTGTTATTACCCGGCAGACGAGGCCGCCCGGTCGTCCGGAAAAGGCGAATAATAACAAAATCCGCCACTTTCACCAATAGCAGCCCCCTCTTTCCTGCTCATGCAGCCCCGCCGGCTCACGGGAGCCGGCCCTCAGTCCGCCTGTTTCCTCAGGAAAGCCGGGATATCCAGGAAATCCATGTCGGTTTCCGCGCCAACAGCTTTCGGCAGGGGGCGGCGTTCCTGCAGCTCAGCTTCCGCTTCCGCCTTCATCCTGGCAGCCTCTTTCTTTCTCAGAACTGCCGGTTTGTCCAGGTTGTTGAAGTCAGCGGTCCTGGTGTTTTTGACCGTATTGTCAACCACCTTGGTCGGCTTTTCGATCTGCATGCCACCGAGGCCGGTGGCGACCACGGTAACGGTCAGCTCGTCCTTCAGTGACGGATCGATGACAGTTCCCACCACGACGATGGCCTGGTCAGAAGCAAACTCGGAAATGGTGTCACCCACTTCGCTGAATTCGCCCAGGGTCAGGTCCTCACCTGCCGTGATGTTGATCAGAATACCGCGGGCACCCTGCAGGTTGACGTCTTCCAGAAGCGGGCTGCGAATGGCCGCTTCTGCCGCTTCAACCGCACGGTTTTCACCGCGTGCATAACCGGTACCCATCATGGCCATGCCCATCTCGGACATCACGGTGCTGACGTCGGCAAAGTCCACGTTGATCATGCCAGGGCGCATGATGAGGTCGGCAATGCCTTTCACCGCACCCAGCAATACATCATTGGCCGCGCTGAATGCATCCAGCAGGGTAGAACCCTTGCCCAGCACATCCATGAGTTTTTCGTTTGGTATGGTGATCAGAGAGTCAACATGCTCTGCAAGTTCCCGAATACCCTGCTCGGCGATCGCCATGCGCTTGCGGCCTTCGAACGGGAACGGCTTGGTGACAACGGCCACGGTCAGGATGCCCATTTCGCGGGCAATCTCGGCCACGACCGGCGCACCACCTGTACCGGTACCGCCGCCCATGCCGGCAGTAATGAACACCATGTCAGCACCGGAAATGATCTCCCGGATGCGATCACGGTCTTCCAGCGCGGCCTGGCGACCGACTTCCGGATTCGCACCTGCGCCAAGACCCTTGGTTACAGCGCCGCCAAGCTGGAGGTTCATCCTGGTATCCATTTTTTCCAGCGCCTGTGCATCGGTGTTGGCACAAATGAACTCGACACCATCGATGGTGTTCTTGAGCATGTGCTGCACAGCGTTGCCGCCGCCACCACCGACTCCGATCACCTTTATGACTGCACTCTGTGCAATATTGTCTACTATTTCAAACATCTTAATACCCCCTTGGGATAGTCCACCTTGTAGTTAAAAATTTGTTAAAATTTGATTGCCGGTTTTTGGGTGACGAGAATCAATCCTCACCCCTGAAAATGTTTTTTACCCGCTCGAACAGCGTGATGCCGGGCTCGCGTACCACACTGCCTTCCCGTTCTTGGGCCTGGCGCATGCCGTACAGGAGCAGCCCTACCGCGGTCGAATAGGTCGGATTGCGTACGATATCCACCAGTCCGTTCACTTCCGTGGGCATGCCAATACGCACCGGCATATGGAATATTTCCTCTGCCAGCTCGGCTACACCTTCCATCTTGCTGGTACCACCGGTGAAGACCATTCCGGCTGCCAGCATGTCTTCGTATCCGCTTTGCCTGATCTCGGCCTGGATCAGGTGAAAGAGTTCGTCATAACGCGGCTCGACCACGTCGGCCAGCGCCTGGCGGGATAGCTCCCGGGGCGGCCGATCACCAACACTGGGGACCTTGATCATGTCATCGGCGCTGGCCAGCTGGCTCAGGGCACAGGCGTACTTGATCTTCAGCTCCTCGGCGTTGTCTGTCGGCGTACGCAAGGCCATGGCGATGTCATTGGTCACCTGATCACCGGCGATGGGGATAACCCCGGTATGCCTGATGGCGCCTTCGGTGAATATGGCGATATCGGTAGTGCCGCCACCGATATCCACCAGGCACACACCGAGCTCTTTCTCATCCTCAGTCAGTACCGAGTAACTGGATGCCAGTTGCTCGAGAATTATTTCGTCGGTTTCAAGTCCACAGCGCTTGATGCATTTCTCGATGTTCTGAGCGGCATTGGTCGCGCAAGTGACCAGGTGTACTTTTGCTTCCAGCCTGACGCCGGACATTCCCAGCGGCTCCTTCACCCCTTCCTGGGAATCGATGATGTATTCCTGGGGCAATATATGAAGGACCTTCTGGTCTGCCGGAATGGCGACGGCCTGGGCGGCATCGATGACGCGCTCGATATCGGCGGGATACACCTCTTTGTCCCGAATCGCGACGATGCCGTGCGAATTCATGCTGCGTACGTGGCTGCCCGCGATGCCCGCGTATACCGAATGGATCTGGCAACCCGCCATGAGCTCGGCCTCTTCCACTGCACGCTGGATGGATTGAACCGTGGACTCGATATTGACCACCGTACCTTTCTTCAGTCCCCGGGAACGATGCCTGCCGATGCCGACGATATTGAGACCGCCCTCGGCATTGATCTCACCGACGATCGCCACGACCTTGGACGTACCGATGTCCAGGCCGACAATCATGTTTCCGCCGCTTGGGTTACTCATGGGAAGCAACTCCTTCTTGTTCATATTCTGAAATTTGGTCATAGCGAGACCACCTCTTCACCTGTAATGGATTTGTTTTTCACGGCGATACCGCTCGTGTACCGCAGATCAATCGATTCAACCGAAACCATGTGCTCCATGAAAAATGGATCAAGAAAGTCCACCAGCCGGCGCATCCTGGCCATAACGTCGGCCTTGCCGATATTCACCTGCACCCCATTGGCCAGCATCAGGCGCCATGCGCCACGATCGCTGAGTGACAGCTCGGCTATCTTCAAGCCTCTCTGGTATAGCAGCTGGCTGAACAGCTGGTACTGTTCCATGACCTTGCGGGCGGAATCGTCCGGACCGGTCAGGATGGCCAGTTGCTCCAGGCCAACGATGCTGTCCGGTGAAAAAATGGCACCATCCTGATTCAGCAGACGTTTTTCACCCCAGCGCGCAATGGCTTTTTCTTCTGTCACATTCAACACCAGCGTATCGGGCCACTCACGGCGAATGGTAACGCTCCTGATCCAGGGCCTGAGTTCCAGCTCTTTCTTGATTTCCACCATGTCCACCAGCAACAGGCTCTCACTGATGAAACTGTTTACCGCAGCCAGCACATCCTGCTCCGATATGTAGTTGACCTCGCCCTCGATGAGCACCTGCTCCACGCGCTGGCTGCTCACCTTTTCCACCACCTTCGGCGTACTCAGAGCGCCCCAGGCGCCCGCGACCACCAGCATGGCGACAAAAACCACCTTCAGCAGGTCCGCGGGCCTGATCCGGCGAACGGGACGCTGCGCTGCGCGTGTGCTTGCACCGCTGCGCCTGCGATTGTGTTTCTTGCCGGGCGTGAAGATTTCCATGTTCAGCCACCCGCCCTTGCTTTACTGCTGGCCAGTATCTCCAGCACCAGTTCGTCGAAGGGGATTCCGGCAGCCTTTGCCGCCATCGGCACCAGGCTGTGGCTGGTCATGCCCGGCACCGTGTTAACTTCCAGCAGCCAGAAAATGCCGTCTGCATCGCGCATGGCATCGATCCGACCCCAGCCGGTACAGCCCACGGCGTCGTAGGCACTCTTCGCCAGGTCCCCAAGTGCCTTTTCATCAGCGGCATCAAGGTCGCAGGGGCAGAAGTAGCGGGTCTCGTTCGAAAAATATTTGGCGTCATAGTCGTAAAACTTCGACGCTGACTTCATACCCACGACCGGCAGCACCCGTTCACCCAGAATCGCGATGGTGTATTCCGGGCCATCAATGAATTGCTCGGCAATCACCTTGTCGTCGTACTGGCGGGCTTGCGACCAGGCTGCCTTCAATGCATCCGCCGTATCCGCCGGTGAAATACCGATGCTTGAGCCCTCGTTTACGGGTTTCACGAAGACCGTGCCGAGTTCGTCGATAACGCCCTGCCAGTCGGCAGTGTCGTGCAACTCTGCAAATGCCGGTGTATTCAGCCCCCGCTCCAGCCACACCCGCTTGGTCTCGATCTTGTCCATGGCCAGTGCAGAAGCCGCCACACCGCTGCCGGTATAGGGGATGCCCAGTGCATCAAGCTCGCCCTGTACCTTGCCATCTTCGCCATACCTGCCATGCAGCATGATCATCACCCGGTCGAACGCCTTGTTCTGCAGTGCCTGGGGCAGAGCACGGCTGGTCACGTCTATACCCGTGGCATCCACGCCGCTGCGCAGCAGGGAGGCCAGAACCGCCTGCCCGCTCATTAATGAAATCTCCCGCTCCGCGGAGTTGCCGCCCATCAGAACCGCCACTTTGCCGAAACCCTGATTGTTGTTAACAGAATGCTCATGCATACCCCAGTCCGTCCCTGGCCAGCTCCCTGGAAAGCATGCCGATACTGCCGGCGCCCTGTGTCAGCAGGATGTCCCCATCGAGCAAGAGGTCATTGAGCACTTTCTTGATGTCGCCCTGGTCCTTCACGTAAACGGGATCCAGCTGCCCGCGCTGGCGGATGCTGCGACACAGACTCCTCGAGTCTGCACCGTGAATCGGCTGTTCGCCGGCGGAATACACGTCGAGCATCAGGAGCAGATCCACTTCCGAGAGTACGTCCACGAAATCGTCGTACAGGTCATGAGTGCGGCTGAAGCGGTGCGGCTGGTAAATCATGACCAGGCGCTTTTCAGGCCAGCCGCTGCGTATCGCGCGGATGGTGGCCGCGACCTCAGTGGGATGGTGTCCGTAATCGTCGACCAGCATCACCTCCCCCCTCGCGAGCTTCATGGGCGGCTTGACGTCGAAACGGCGACCGACGCCACTGAACGATTCGATACCCTTGACGATATCCTCATCGCTCAGGCCTTCGTCCGTGGCAACGGCGATTGCGGCGGTGGCATTCAGCACGTTGTGCAGGCCGGGCAGGTTCAGGGTCAATTCGAGCAAGCCGTCACGGTCAGGGCGCTTCACCTTGAAGCGGGTGACCATGCCTTTCTGCTCGACATCCTTGATGCAGAAGTCAGCCGAGCTCGACTGGCCGTAGGTCAGCACCGGCCTGGATATACTGGGCAGCAGTTCCTGGATGATCGGGTCGTCGATGCACAGTACCGCCAGGCCATAGAACGGCAGGTTGTGCAGGAATTCGACAAAGGTTGTTTTCAGTTTCTCGAAATCGCCGTTGTAGGTGACCATGTGGTCTTCGTCGATATTGGTGACGATGGCGACCATCGGCTGCAGGTGCAGGAAAGAGGCATCGCTTTCATCGGCTTCCGCCACCATGATATTGCTCGCACCCAGCTTGGCGTTGGTGCCGGCGCCGTTGAGTATGCCGCCGATAACATACGTGGGATCCATATTCGCCTGCCCCAGCAGCGTGGCGACAAGACTTGTGGTGGTCGTCTTGCCGTGAGTACCGGCGATGACGATGGCGTGGCGGTAGCGCATCAGCTCGGCCAGCATTTCCGCCCTGCGGATAATGGGCGTGCGTTTTTCCATGGCGGCGACGATCTCCTCGTTGCCCTGGTCGATGGCGCTTGAGACCACGACAACATCCGCATCCCGCACATTGGCTGCCTGGTGGCCTATATATATCTTCACGCCAAGTGACGTCAGTCGTTCGGTGACAGAGGATTCGCTGATGTCCGAGCCGCTGATGCTGTAACCCTGGTTCAACAGCACTTCGGCGATGCCGCTCATGCCCGCTCCGCCAACGCCGACGAAGTGGATCCTGCGGATACGCCGCATCTCCGGGATCATGCCGCCACGGGTTATGTTCAAAGATGCATCAGGCATCGCATGCCTCCATGCACAGGGCTGCGGCCTTTTCGGTGGCATCAGGCGTGCCGGCCTGGCGGGCGTTGCGTGCGGCTGCCATAAGCGCCTCGCGGTCATCACCGAATTTCCTCAGTGCTGCCAGCAGCCGATGCTCGTCAAGTTCGTCCTGGGGAATGATTTCCGCGGCACCCGCGCGCTGCAGGTAACCGGCGTTTTCCGTCTGGTGGTCATCCACGGCGTACGGATAGGGAATGAGGATCGAGGCCAGGCCAACGGCGGCGATCTCGGCCACTGTCATGGCACCGGCCCGCGCGATGATGATGTCGGCCCAGCGGTAGGCCGCCTGCATGTCATCGATGAACGGCTCCACGCGTATCTGCTCGGTGGGCACGATATCCAGGGTCCGGTACATACCCCTGGTTTCATCCACGTTCCTCTTCCCGCACTGGTGCAGCACTTCCGGACGTTCCTTTTCGGGCATGAGCTTCAGCATGGCAGGTATCGCCTTGTTGATAGCCACGGCACCGAGGCTCCCGCCGATGACCAGTACATGCAGCCGGCGCCCTTCTGCCTTCGCCAGTGGTTCTGCACCCAGCGCAGCAATATCAGGGCGCACGGGATTGCCGACTACAATGGTGTTGCCCGGCTTGATGAATTTCTTCAGCAACCAGTTTTGCGTCATGTCCTGCTTGCGCTGGAAGGCACCGGGAAAGGCCTCCATGACAATGGAGGCAAACGGGAACAGGAGCTGGTTCGACAACCCGGCAATGGCATTCTGTTCATGGATAAGCACCTTCTTGCGCAGGAGCCATGCTGCCAGGCCGCCGGGGCCGGTCACAAAACCGCCCATGCCCAGGACGCAACCCGGCTTGATTTGCGCGACCTTGAGCATGGACTGAAGCACGGCGAACAGAATCACCAGGGGAGACAACAGCCGGCGGCCGAGGCTGGAGCCACGCAGGCCGGCAATGGAAATGAAATGCAGGGGTATGTTTGCGGCCGGAATGACCGATGCTTCCAGCCCGTTGCGTGTACCCAGCCATTCCACCTGGATACCCCTGGACAACAGGTGCTGGGCAATACTCAATGCAGGAAACACATGACCACCCGTGCCTCCGGCCATGATGAGTATTTTTCTGTTGTCAGCTGCTGTCATCATGTCTGCGTCATACCTTCAACGTGGTTTTCCTGCCGCCCGGCTGCCTGTCCTCTATATCAATGCGAAGCAGCAGGGCTACCATCGCGATACAGGTCAGCAGGCTCGAACCGCCGGAACTGATGAACGGCAGTGTCAGGCCCTTGTTCGGCAGCAGGCCGATATTGACGGACACGTTGATCACCACCTGGCCGATAAAGATGAAGGCCAGGCCATAGGCCGCGTAGGCGGCGAAGAAATTGCCATTACGTTCGTTGCGCCGGGCAATGATCAGGGCGCGGGCAATAAAGGCGGCAAATAAAAGGAGCAGCACCAGCACGCCGATCACACCCAGTTCCTCGGCAATGATCGCGATGATGAAGTCGGTATGGCCATCGGGCAGGAAATACATTTTCTGGATGCTGTTGCCGAGCCCCATCCCCAGCCATTCACCGCGACCGAAGCCGATAAGCGCCTGTGCCAGCTGATAACCGGAATCAAAGACGATGTCCTCTTGGAAAGGATCCTTCAGTGCCTGCAGGTAGGACGATACGCGACGCATGCGATAGGCCGATGTGAAGATCAGCGCGGCACCAGCGCAAACCACCATGGCTGCCGCCAGCAAGAAATGCCAGAACCGGGCACCTGCAAGGAAGAGCATGGCCATCACAGCGAACATGATGACAACCACGGCGCCGAAATCCGGCTCCAGCAGCAACAGGGCCATCGGCAAGGCCATCAGCACAAAAGGCATGGCAAAACCCTTGAGGCTACCGCAGATGTAGTCATGGTGACGGCTGAGCAGACCGGCCATGAAGAATACGATGCAGATTTTGGCGGGTTCGGAGACCTGCAGGGTCATGAAGCCCAGGTTTATCCAGCGCGTGCCGCCACCTGCCGTATGGCCGATACCGGGCAGCAGCACCATGATGAGTGTCAGCAACGCCAGGGCATACAGTGCGTGACTGCCCCGCTCCCACCAGGCCAGCGGGATATTCAACAGGATCGTTGCGCCGACCAGGCCCATGATCATGAAGGCGATCTGTTTCTTGAAGTGGTACAACGGGTCGCCGTACAGGCTCTCCCCGATTTCCACCGAAGCCGACGTCATCATGATGAGCCCGAAAATCAACAACAGCAGGGTGAGGATAATCAGCCAGCTGTCACCAAAATAAGGCCGGTTAACATGATGATGTTGCATAACCGCCTGCATGATCAGTGCAACTCCTTCACGCAGTGCATGAATACATCACCGCGATGCTCGAAATTCCTGAACATGTCAAAACTGGCGCATGCCGGCGACAGCAGGACAACATCGCCGCTATCGGCCTTCTCATCTGCCAGCTTCACCGCATCCTCCATCGAGGCCACTGTCATCGTGACCACGGCATTTTCGAGCGCGGCTTTGATTTTTGCAGCATCTTCGCCAAAGAGGATGGCCAGCTTGGTATGCGCCGACAGCGGCCCGCGCAGGACGCTAAAATCCGCACCCTTGCCCTGGCCGCCGGCGAGCAGGATGATCCTGCCCTTCCCGCCCAGGCCGTTGACGGCGGCGATGCAGGCGCCGGTGTTCGTGCCCTTGGAATCGTTGTACCAGTTCACACCACCTTTCTCGGCCACCCACTGACAACGGTGCGGCAGGCCGGGGAATGCTTTCAGCGCCGACACCATGCCCTGCATGGAGAGTCCGGCGGCATGTCCGAGAGCCAGGGCCGCCAGGGCGTTGGCCACGTTGTGATCACCGGCGATCTTCAATGCACTGACTGGAAGCAGCGGCTCCCCGTTGAATGCCAGACAGCGCTCACCGTCAATTTGCATCACCCTGAATTCACTGGCCGATTTCTCATCGAGGCTGAAGTGCCATTGCTTCACCCCAGCCGGCAAATCGGCCCGACTGGCGGCGTCGTCAGCGTTGATTACCGCCTGGCGGCAATCCTGGAAAATGCGGCGTTTCGCTTCGAGATAGTCATCCATCGACTCATAGCGGTCCATGTGATCCAGGCTCAGGTTCAGCACGGTGGCAACCTCGGCGCCCAGGTCATGGGTAGTCTCAAGCTGGAAGCTGGACAACTCCAGCACATACAGGCTGGCAGGCGGCTCCCGCAACAAATCGAGCACGGGCAGACCAATGTTGCCCGCCACCCGTACGTCGACACCATCGGCTTTCGCCATTTCTCCGACGAGAGTGGTGACCGTGCTTTTCGCATTGGAGCCGGTGATGGCGATCAACGGTGCATCCACGGCATGAGCGAAGATATCGACATCACCAGTCACCGGTACGCCGCTTTGCACCGCCTTGCGAAGTGCGGGCTGTTGTTGGTCCACGCCTGGACTGACAATCAACTGGGCAGCATTCAAAAGTGTTGTTTCCCTGAACTCTCCCAATTCGAGCTCAACATCGGGACACTCGGCTTGCAGTTGATGCAGTCCAGGCGGATTCTGTCGGCTGTCTACCACCTTGAACCTTTCCTGGCGGCTGGCCAAGTAACGGGCGCATGAAAGCCCGGTCTGGCCAAGACCGACTACGACTTTCATTTTTCCATTGGCCTGCTCTGTATTCACGTGCGACCTTTTCCTGCCCGTATGCCTTAACGTAGTTTCAATGTGGCCAGCCCCACCAGCACCAGGATCACTGTAATGATCCAGAAGCGCACGATGACGCGGGGTTCCGGCCAGCCTTTCAGTTCAAAATGGTGATGCAAGGGCGCCATGCGAAAAATTCGCTTCCCGGTCAGCTTGAACGATGCCACCTGCAGAATGACGGAAAGTGTTTCCATGACAAACACGCCGCCCATGATGATCAGTACGATTTCGTGGCGCACGATGACGGCCACCACACCAAGCGCCGCACCCAGTGCAAGCGCGCCCACGTCACCCATGAAGACCTGAGCGGGGTAAGTGTTGAACCAGAGAAAGCCAAGGCCTGCACCGGCCAGCGCCCCGCAGTAGATGCCCAGTTCCCCGGCACCAGCGATGTAGGGGATATTGAGGTAGGCAGAAAATTCCGAGTGCCCGGTCAGGTAGGCGATGATGCCCAGTGCTGCACCCACCATGACGGTAGGCAGGATGGCCAGCCCATCGAGGCCGTCGGTGAGATTAACCGCGTTGCTGAACCCGACGATCATGAAATAGGACAGGATCACGTACACGGGTCCCAGGTTCAGTGCGAAATCCTTGAAGAACGGCACGAACAGCTGCGTGTCGGCCGCCTCCATGGCAATGCTGTATAAATAGATGGAAGCTGCCAGGCCGATCACCGACTGCCAGAAATATTTCCAGCGCGGCGCCAGGCCTTTCGGGTTCTTCTCGAACACCTTGCGGTAATCGTCCACCCAGCCGATGGCACCGAACAGGCCGGTCACCAGAACAACCACCCAAACGTAGGGGTTGCGCAGATCCGCCCACAGCAGGCTGCTGACGATGATGCTGATCAGGATGAGTGCACCGCCCATGGTGGGGGTGCCTGCCTTGCTGAGATGACTTTCCGGCCCGTCATCACGCACCACCTGGCCGATTTGGTGATAGTTCAGGCGGCGTATCATGTACGGACCGATGACCAGGGACAGGGCCAGTGCGGTAAGGATGCCGAATATTCCGCGGGTAGTCAGGTATTCGAACACCCGAAAGCCGGAATTGAATTGCGAAAGGTACTCGGTCAGAAACAGCAGCATTAGATTCGTGCCTCCCCATCGACAAGCGACCCAACCAGTAATGACATGATCATGCCGCCTCCGCCTGGATCTGTTTAACGAGCTTTTCCATACCCTGACTTCTCGATCCTTTCACCAGCACCGTTACCGAGGCGTTCAATAGCGGCAGGATGGTGGCGACGAACTGCGCCCGGTCATCAAGGAAAATGCCGCCGTCACCGTATGCTTCCACCGCCAGCCTGCTGAGATTGCCGACCGCGATGAAATGGTCCACACCGCGATCGCGCGCATACCTGCCGACTTCCCGGTGGCCCCGTTCGGCATCGGTACCCAGTTCGCCCATGTCGCCCATGACCACGATGGTCGCGCCCTCGTTCAACACCAGCACGTCGATGGCCGCCTTGAACGAGGACGGACTGGCGTTGTA
The DNA here is from genome assembly GCA_023257855.1 of Pseudomonadales bacterium. Classification (GTDB taxonomy): domain Bacteria; phylum Pseudomonadota; class Gammaproteobacteria; order Pseudomonadales; family Pseudohongiellaceae; genus Eutrophocola. The sequence continues at coordinate 15,729 of JALRBG010000194.1, forward strand.
GCTGTCGTCGATGATTGTGGATTCCTGCATACCATCGACGATGCACATACGGCCCTTGACCGGCGTGAATCTTTCCAGCCCCTTTTTGACGGCCTCCAGGCCGGCACCGGCAGCCATTGCCATGGTGGCGGCAGCCAGGGCATTGCCTACGTTGTGGAAGCCGGGCACACCCAGGCTGACATCGGTTGTTCCCGATGCTGTATTGAGAGTGAAGGCGGCGCCCCGAATGGCATCGAGTTTCACTGCGGTAGCGTAAACATCGGCAGATGTGCTGCCTTTTGCACTGACGCTAACAATGCGCCGGTTCCCTGCCTGCTGTTCAAGTTGCTCGATGAACTGTCCGGCAAATGCATCATCCAGATTCACCACCGCGGTACCGCCCTCCTGAATACCCTGCCAGATTTCCGACTTGGCCCTGGCAACTCCAGCCAGGTCGCCGAAGCCTTCGAGATGGGTGCCGGCGATGCAGGTGATGTGTCCGATCTGCGGCCGCGTCAGGGAAACGCTGTAGGCGATCTCGCCGGGGCCGTTGGCACCCATTTCGATCACCGCGAATTCATGGTGCGCCTCGATTTTCAGCAGGCTCAGCGGCACGCCCAGATCGTTGTTAAGGTTGCCCCGCGTCATGATGACTTCGCCGCAACAGGCAAGTATGCAAGCCGTCATTTCCTTTACCGTGGTCTTGCCCTGGCTGCCGGTTAACGCGATCACGCAGGCAGAGCTGCGGTCCCGGTTAAGCGCACCGATCTTGCCGAGGGCATCCCGTGAATCCGCCACATGCAGCGTGGGCATGCCACAGATAACCGCCTCGCTGGCGATGGCGCCGCAGGCGTGCTGCTCCTCGGCCTTGGCGATAAACTTGTTGCCATTGAAATTGGGACCCTTGATGGCAATGAACAATTCATTTTCCTGCAGCGTGCGGGTATCGATGGACACAGCGGAAAACTCGGCATCGCCACCGGAGAGTATGCCCCCGGTGACCTCCTGGATTTCCTGTAATCGCATCGTGCCTATCACTTGTTGTACCTCCGCCTCAATCCCTGTCGCTCTTGCCGGCGAAACGCTTGTTCAGGCTGACGCGCGCCTGTTTTACGTCGCTGAACACCATGCGATTGCCGCCCACGTCCTGGTACTCCTCGTGCCCCTTGCCGGCAATCAGGACCACGTCACCTTCCGCGGCATGGCTGATGGCATAATCGATAGCCTTGGCACGATCGCTTTCGACGACCACATCAGCATCACTGCTCAGGCCGGTGAGTATTTGCCTGATGATGGCTCCGGAATCCTCAGTGCGCGGATTGTCATCAGTGATGATTACCCTGGTCGCCATTTGCTCGGCGATTTCCGCCATCAGGGGGCGCTTGCCCTTGTCACGATCGCCGCCACAGCCGAAGACACACCAGATTTCACCCTTGTAGTGCTGGCGCAGTGCTGACAGGGCATTCTTCAGTCCGTCCGGCGTATGGGCATAATCGACCACTACTGAAACCGGATGGTCGCCCAGGATTTCCATCCGCCCCTTCACAGGTGTCACGGCCGCCACTTTCTCCAGGATGTGGTTGAAGTCAAAACCCGGCTTTCCGGATTCGGCGGCCATGACGGTGGTAAGCACCGCGAGGATATTGCTGACATTGAATGAGCCCGCCAGGGTACTGTTGAAACTGCCTTCGCCCCATGGCGTGATCACGTCTATAGAAAAGCCCGAGCGCTTGAATTCAAGCGCCCGGGGAAACACATCTGCTTTGGGATTGTGCAGACTGTAGGTAAAACATTTCACAGTCTTGGCAAGACTGTTGAGAATCTTGGCGCTGTAGATATCGTCCATATTGATCACCGCAACTTTCAGGTTGGGATGCATGAACAATTTGCGCTTTTCATCACCGTAGGCAGTCATTCCGCCGTGGTAATCAAGGTGATCGCGGCTGAGATTCGTGAATATCGCTATATCGAATTCGTTGACGTTTACACGTTTCTGGGCCAGGCCGTGGGATGAGACTTCCATCACCATGTAATCGGCATCCCTATGGCGTACTTCCTCGAAAATACGCTGCACATTGATAGCATCCGGGGTCGTTCCCGGTCCTGTGTCGTCATGGGCATAGGGCTCACCGTACAGGCCGTAACCCAGCGTGCCGCTGATGCCGCACTTGTAACCGAGCATGGCCAGGCACTGGCCTGCAAACTGGCAGCAACTGGTTTTGCCGTTTGTGCCTGTTATCCCGATCAAACCGAAGGAAGCGGCAGGGTTGTCGTAGAACTGTGCGGCGATCTTGCCGATCCTTGTTGATAATTTTTCAACCGGGATAATCGGCACACCTTCGCGTTCAGTAATTCCTGACCATTCCTCATCCGCCTCGACCAGGACGGCATTGGCACCCCTGACTATCACGTCGTCGATGAATTTCCGACCGTCATGGGTGGCGCCCTGGTATGCCAGGAAGAGGTCGCCCGGCTCTATGCGCCGTGAATCGTTTTCAATGCCCGTCAGCTCAACATTCATGCTGTCAGGTATCGTTACTTCGTCCTTCACCAATTCGGACAACCGCATTTGCCTTGCCATGATTTCTGCCGTATTCATCTGGGGCTCCAGGGTTTGCCTTCAACTGCAGGAGGTTGACTGGTCATGCTGATCTGGCTGGGTTCGCTATCTTCGTTATCGGGCGGCACGTTGAGGATACGCATGGCGCCCGCGGCGATCTTGGCGAATGCAGGTGCCGCCACGGTGCCGCCGCCGGTTTCATCGCCTTGCGGCTGGTGAATGGATATCACTGCGACAATCCGGGGATTGCGGGCCGGCACGAAACCGGCGAAGTAAGCGTTGTAGTTCTCGTTGTCGTAACCACCGCCAACGTTGTAGAACCAGGCCGTACCGGTCTTTCCGGCCACCTGGTATGACGGGATGGCGGCACGGACGCCGGTGCCGCCGAGCTTTTTGCTGACCACGGTTTCCAGCATGCGGTTCACCTTTCTCACCAGGTCCTGGTCCAGGACGCGCTCACCTTCAACAGGCCCTTCCGTTTTCAACAGTGACACCGGTTTCTTGATGCCTTCATTGGCATAAATCATGTAGGCCTGGGCAATCTGCAGAGGCGTCACCTGGAAGCCGTAACAAAGTAGCGATGCGGTTTCCAGCGTGGATGTATGAACCTACAAAAGGAGCAGATAGTTTCTTGAAACTTCCGATTTCAATTTTCTCTCCGATCAC
>JALRBG010000354.1 GCA_023257855.1 Pseudomonadales bacterium
TTGACGATGGGCAGCATTTCCTTGGGCATCGACTTGGTGGTCGGCAGGAACCGGGTGCCGTAGCCGGCGGCCGGGAACAAGCATTTCTGTATTGGGGTATCAGCCATGTTTCACATCTTGTGTTGGTTTCACTCGTCACTAGCCACTCGTCACTAGCCACTAGCCACTTTTAGGTTTGGACGCGTCCATAGATGTCATCAAATCTTACGATATCGTCCTCACCGAGATAACTGCCGCACTGCACTTCGATCAGGATCAGCTCTTCCGGGCCCGGGTTCTCCAGGCGATGTTTGGTTTCCACGGGGATGAAGGTGGACTCGTTGGCCTTGAGGTGAACCTCCTTCTCGCCGACGGTGACCAGGGCACTGCCCTGCACCACGATCCAGTGCTCTGCACGCTTGTGGTGCATCTGCAGCGACAACGACGCGCCCGCCTTCACTCGAATGCGTTTGACCTGGAAGCGGTCGCCCATCGCCAGGCTTTCGTACGAACCCCAGGGCCTGAATACCCTGACATGGGTATCTGCCTCGGGTCGGCCGGCGGCCTTTATGGCATCGACAATGTGCTTCACATCCTGCACGCGATCCTTGGCCGACACCAGTACGACATCCGGCGTCTCCACCACCACAGCATCATCCATGCCAATCATGGAGACGAGCCGCGATTCCGCATGAATGTAGGAACGCTTCACGTCATTGAGAATGACGTCACCGCGACTGACGTTACCATGCTCGTCTCCATCGAGGTGATCCCACAGCGCCGACCAGGCGCCAAGATCGTTCCAGCCGGCATCGAGCGCAACGACCACGCCATCCTGCGTGTGCTCCATGACCGCATAGTCGATGGAATCGGCGGGACACTGCGTGAATATGTCACGGGGTATGCGCTTGAAATCGAGGTCGTCCTTGCAAAAATTCCAGGCCTTGCTGCACACCTCCAGCATGGCCGGGGCATGAGCGCCCAGTTCGCGCAGGTACGTGGCGGCGGAAAACATGAACATGCCGCTGTTCCAGAAATAGTCGCCGGAATCGAGATAGGACTGGGCAGTGGCCAGGTCCGGTTTTTCGACAAAGCGGTCGATGACAAAACCGGTGCCTGCCTCTCCGCCCCTGCGGATATAGCCATAGCCGGTCTCGGCATGGCCAGGCACGATGCCGAACGTTACCAGCTTGCCGGCCGCGGCGTGTGCAGCGCCGGCCGCGATGGCCGCGTGAAACGCGGGCACGTCGCTGATAATGTGGTCGGCTGCCAGCACCAGCAGCGTGGCGTCCTTATACTGCCCGGTGGCGGCCAGGGCGGCCAGGGCAACGGCGGGCGCCGTGTTGCGGCCCTCCGGTTCAAGAATGATGGTGGCATCTTCAATGCCGAGTTCACGCAACTGCTCGGCCACCAGGAAACGGTGCTCCTCGTTGCAGACGACGATGGCGGGGCCGATCCCTGCCAGTGTCGCCAACCGCTCAAGGCTTTGCTGGAACAGCGACAGCGCGCCGGGTTGGAACGAGACAAACTGTTTCGGGTAGAGTTTGCGCGATACCGGCCACAGCCGTGAACCGACTCCCCCAGCCATGATGACCGGTGTGATCATGAGTACTCCTTACTGCATTCCCTTGTGCCGGTTCAATGCCGGCTTTTTCGTTACCGGAATCAGGGCCTTGCGTGAATGACGCAGCATTCCGGAGAACCGCGATTATATAGGCATTGCCGGTTAATCATTAGGGTTTTACCAAAGATATCTCTATAATAGCGCCCTTTTGCCAGGGAATACGGGCAGTTAGCGCCCGCGAAAAAATGCCATCAGCCTTTTTTACACCCAAGAACAGTTACAACAAAGACGAACTCATCGCCTGCGGCCACGGTGACATGTTCGGTCCGGGCAACGCCAAGTTGCCCACCGACAACATGCTCATGTTCGACCGCATCCTGGAGATCACCTCCGACGGCGGCTCCGAGGGCAAGGGCCACATCCTGGCCGAACTCGACATCAATCCGGACCTGTGGTTCTTCGTCTGCCATTTCAAGGGCGACCCGGTCATGCCCGGCTGCCTGGGGCTCGATGCCATGTGGCAGCTCATCGGCTTTTACCTGACCTGGCTGCAACTGCCCGGCCGTGGCCGCGCGCTGGGTGCGGGCGAAGTCAAGTTCACCGGCGAAGTCGGCCCCGAAGTGAAGCTGGTGACGTACGAAATCGACATCAAGCGCGTCATCAAGCGCAAGCTGGTCATGGCCATTGGCGATGCCCG
>JALRBG010000158.1 GCA_023257855.1 Pseudomonadales bacterium
GGGCGCACCGTATGCCGACCGTTACCATCATTACGTGTTCGAATTCTATGCGCTCAGCGACACGCTTAACCTGCCGGAAGGCGCCAGCCGTGACGACGTTATGGCCGCCATGCAGGGCAAAGTGGTCGCCAAGGCTGCCTACGTAGGCCGCTACGCTAACGCCCGGGATCAGTAATAGCTACTGCGCTCGGCCAGGCGGCGTTAACAGGAGTTTTCGGGTTCGTCGTGTACTGTTTGTACTAGTCCTCACCCAAAAACGCCTGTTGCCTTGTCTGGCCTGCGCTCGCTACGCTATTAAGTCCGTTTTCAGTTAACTTTTCATTGAGGGGGAAGCAATGAAAAAGTTCATCATCGCCGCGCTGGGCGTTCTGCCCATCCAGGTTTTTGCACATCACAGTTTTGCGCCGCATTTCGATGCCGATAAACCGGTCAGTATTACCGGCACCATCATCGAGTACGAGAAACGCAATCCGCATGCTTACCTGAATATCCGGGCGGAGGATGCAGACGGTCGTGTCACCGAATGGCGCTGTGAATCCCACGGTTTTACCCAGTTGTCGCGCAACGGCATCACCCCCGAAATGCTGGCGCCGGGTGCTATGGTAGGCATCACGGGCTCTCAGCACCGGCGTGATCCCAACATGTGCTTTTTCGACAAAGTGTTCCTGGCGGACGGGCGCGAACTGGATGTGAACGGGCCGCGCGGCCAGCAGCAGAATAGCGAGGAGCAGCGTGATTCCATTTTTGGCACCTGGATGCTGATCCCCGGTGGTTTCGCCACCAGCGGGCCGCAATTCATGATGGATTACCTGAACGAGAACGGTCGTGCGGCCGTGCTCAAATACAATCCCTTTACCGACGACCCGACCTATCGTTGCGAGCCGGTGGCCATTCGCCGCACCTGGGGTGCACCCGGTACGCCGCTATCCATCACCCGTGAAGGCAGCGATGTCGTGATCCGGCATGAATGGATGGATGCCGTGCGTGTCGTCCACATGAACGAGGATGCGCCTCCTGCAGGCACCGAACCTTCGATACTCGGTTATTCCATCGGCCATTTCGAAGGTGACGTACTCGTCATTGAAACCACCCTTTACACCGAAGGCGTGCTCAACCAGTTCGTGGTCGTGGAAGGCGAGCCCATGCGCGGACTGCTGCATTCCGACAAGCTGCGGACCGTGGAGCGCCTGTCCGTAGACAGGGAGCGCAACCGCCTCGTGATGTCCATGGATCATTTCGACCCGGCCTGGTACACGCGGGACTTCCCCAATTACACGCGTGAGTACCGGCCTTCCGATCTGTCCATCGAGCCGTTTGGCTGCATCCCGGAACAGCTGAAGTAAGCGGCGCCGGTCTTGACGCTGCTGCCGACAGAATCCCTGATGCTCCTGGGCCTCGTGGCCCTGTTTACCGGCTTTATCAAGGGCGGTGTGCCCGCGCTGGGATCACTGCTGACCGTTATGGTCGCGCTGCTGTTTCCGCCCAGGGACGCTCTGGGCATTACGCTGATGTATCTCCTGGTCGGTGATCTCATCGCCGTTTCCCTTTACTGGCGCCTCGCCCACTGGCAGGAACTGAAGAAAATGGTCCTGCCGGTATTGGTAGGCGTCGGACTGGGCGGGGTGGCACTGGCGTTCCTCGATAATGACAATCTCGGGCTGACCCTGGGCCTGATCGTGATCGTGCTGGTGTCCCTGGAGCCCATGCGCCCGCGGCTGAACAACTGGGCGCTGGCCCATCCGGTCAGTGTAAGAGCCGGCTCCGGCATACTGGCCGGCGTTGCGACGACCATCGGCAATGCCGCCGGCCCCATCCTGTCGCTGTATTTTCTCCTGCTGAAACTGGACAAGCTCAGCTTCGTCGGCACCGGCTCCATTTTCTTCATGTTTGTAAACGTCTCCAAAATCCCCATATTCATGGGACAGGGAATTTTCCATGCTGAATATTTTCACTCGGTGGCGGTGACGGCACCGCTGGTACTGGTCGGCGCCCTCGGGGGGCGCAAGTTCCTGCAATGGGTTTCCCAGGTCTGGTTCAACCGCATCATCCTGGCATTCACCGCCTTTGCGGGTATCTTGCTGGTTGTCCGGTATTTCACTGGCTAGAATTAAGTCGTCATTCAGTTAGCTTTCTTTAGGCTCTTTCAAGACGCTTTCCTGAGGAGTGTCTGATGTTCCAGAAAAATCTCGCAACCGGTTTGCTGCTGCTGGCCTCGACAGCGCTGGCTTCATGCGCCGTCAATCCCGTCACGGGGCGCAACGAGCTGTCGCTGGTGTCCGAAGCCCAGGAGCGGGCCATTGGTGCCGAGCAGTATGGTCCCTCGAGGCAAAGCCAGGGCGGCGACTTCAACGTCGATGAGGCCCTGACCAACTATGTCAACGCGGTCGGGCAGCGCATCGCTGCCGTCAGCGATCGCGACCTGGATTACGAATTCGTGGTCCTGAACAATTCCGTGCCCAACGCCTGGGCGCTTCCCGGCGGCAAGATCGCAGTCAACCGCGGCCTGCTCACCGAACTCAACAGTGAAGCCGAACTGGCCGCCGTGCTCGGTCACGAGGTGGTGCATGCGGCCGCCCGCCATGGCGCACAGGCCATTACCCGCGGCACGGTATTGCAAAGTGCTCTTGTCGTGGGTGCTATCGCTGCACGCGACAACGACTATGCCGATTACATCGTGGGTGCCGGCCAGCTCGGCGCCCAGCTCATCACCCAGCGTTACGGGCGTGAAGCCGAACGGGAAGCGGATTACTACGGCATCCAGTACATGGTGCGGGCCGGTTATGATCCGCGTGCGGCGGTATCCCTGCAGGAAACTTTCGTCCGCCTGTCGGAAGGGCGCGCTTCGGGCTGGCTGGACGGCCTGTTTGCCAGCCATCCGCCCTCGAAGGAAAGGGTTATGAACAACCAGGCGCTGGTCGATGAGCTGATGCCGGGACTGCAGGGCAGGGACCTGGAAACCGGCGAGGTACGCTACCGACAGGCGCTGGCATTCCTGCAGGACAATGCCGATGCCTACGACCTTTTCGATGAAGCGCACAGCGCCATCGCCGATGATGACTTCGATATCGCGCTGCTCAACCTGGATGCCGCCATCGACATGCTGCCCGCAGAGCCGCGTTTTTACGGCCTGAAGGGCGATATCCTGCTGTACCAGGACAAGTATAGTGATGCCGTGGATGCGTACGACGATGCCATTGCCCTGGACGACAATTACTTTGATTATTACCTGGGGCGAGGTGTGTCCTATGCCCGCCTGGGACAGCGCACGCAGGCCCGCAGCGACCTGGAACGCTCAACGGCGTTGCTGCCGACTGCTGTCGCCATGAATGAATTGGGCAAAATCGCCCTCGTGAACAATGAACGCCAGGCGGCCAAGCAGTATTTCCTCGAGGCTGCCCAGGCCCAGGGGCAGGTGGCACGTGAGGCGACACTGAGTTTCACCCGCATCGACCTGGAAGATAATCCCCGGGCCTACCTGAACGCCGAGATGTATGCCGATGCTGAAGGTCGCATCTATGCGCGGGTCAGCAACAGTAGCAGTCTGCCGGTTGAGGCGGTGACGGTGGAATTTGCTGCAGTGATTGGTGGCAGGCTGGGCAGGCAGACACGCACTGTCAGCACGCTTGGCGGCAACAGTGCGGTAACGGTCAGTTCAGGCTTGCGGTTTGCCGATGGGCAGCCATGGAGCGCTGACCAGATGCAGGCCAGTGTCGTATCAGCCAGGGTCAGGGACTAGGGAGCGAATCAGGCGCGCGCCTGCTGGCTTTCCACATACTCGATAAATTTCTCCAGTTCATCCGCAGGGTGAAAACCGGTCGTCAGGTAGTTGCCGGCGATGAAACTGGGCACACCCGTGATCTGCATTTGCCGGGCCCGTCGCCAGGCGGCGTCCACCTGGTCACTGTAACTGCGCTCATCCAGTACTTTTTCCGCCTCGGCGACATCCAGCCCGGCACGTTCCACGGCCGCCAGCAGGACGGCTTTCTGCGCCAGGTTTTCCCCGCGCAGGAAGTAGGTTCGATACAGCTCCCTGTGCAGGGCCCTGCCATTTGGTTTTGTGTCGGCCCACATGCCCAGTTCCTGTGCGAGGCGGCTGTTGTAGGTCTTGCTGCGGTCGCTGTGTTCCAGGCCGAGCCCGTCCATCAGGGCATACAGGCGTTCATGCACAGCGTCCAGATTGGGGCCCAGGAACGAGGCGAGTTCCAGGCCTTCCTCTGGCGTATCCGGGTGCAAGGGGAACGGTGACCAATGCACTTCGATGTCATGACTCTGCTCCACTTTCTCCACCACGGCGCTGGCCAGGTAGCACCAGGGGCAGACAAAATCCGTGAAGATTTCCATGATGGTTTTACTATTATCCGGCATGTCGTAATTCCATTCCAGGGCATTCGGGACGGCCCGTCTCATCTATGCCACATCTTATACAGATAGCACTTTAATACCAACCAAATGCAGGAATTGCTAGGGAATGCAGATGGGTTACTGTAGATGTAATTGAGCCAGCTTGAAGTATACTTGGTAACTGTTTTCGCAATTCGAGCCAGGCAAAACACTTGAGAGTTTTAAACAACCAAAAACTGGAAAGAGAAATCCGGGAGCTTTTCAAACAGCTGCATGATGAGGAGCCTGAAGCACTCATGGAGGAAATTTCAACAAGGCGTTGGGGCAGGTTTATGAGAAGAATGAATTTGCTATTCAAGGTAAGGAAAACCAACTCGTTAGTATGCTGATCGCAGACCTGCGCGGCCAGATTCTGCTGTCCGAGCAGACCTGGAACCATGTCAGCAGTAAGATAGAAACCGGGCTAGTCAACGAGGTGAATGCCAAAGAACAGACTAGCCCACTGCTGTTTTGCGAGCTCAGGGCGATCACTTCGCCAACCAGGCTGGAACTGATTTTGCGTGAAAACCACAGGACACTGCGTAACCCGGTTTGCATTCCTGTTTCCTACCAGTTGCTGCAGGGAAAGAGCATGCTGCCCGATACGTTAGAGGGTGAAGTGATAAATATCAGCTATGGCGGCATGCTGGTCAATGCCGGCATGCCCATCAACCCGTTCGCTGATATCAAGATGAGCGTTAACCCGTCACCGATCCACAAAGCATCGGTTGATCTATACTCGAAGGCAATGTACGTTTAAACCAAGAGAAATGGCACGTAAGTGGGTCTTGAATTCACCATCATCGTTGACGCCAACATTGCCACGCTCATAAATTTCGTCGACAACCTGATCTGATATTTCTACCAGAGGGGGAATTATGCGTATGCAATTCGCCGGATCCGAAATCCGATCCTGTATCCTGCTTGCCATCGTGTTCATGAGTTGTGCAAGTGTCGCCGCCGACAACCCGGTGCCGGTGCGCCTGGACCGCGACAAGATGGCGGGTCTCGATCTGATCAATGTACCGCCCGATGCCTATATCGATATCCTCGAAGCCGGGGAGCTCAACATGCGTGTTGCCACACTTTTCGAGGGCGCAGAGTTGCGGGTGTCCATATTCGAATCAACGCCGGCCCGTACCAATCACAAGACCCGGCCCACCGATATCGATGAATTTGTCACTGTGCTCAGCGGCAAGCTCATCCTGACCGAGCCGAACGGCACGGCCCATGAATTCCTGCCCGGGGACTCACTGGTGCTGCCCGTAGGCTTTACCGGTACCTGGGAAATGCAGGGCAACTACCGGGAACTCGTTGTCATCATGAAGAAGTAAGATTTTTTATTAGATATAGACAGAAGAGGACATTCACCATGAAGGGAAAGATTGCCTTCGAAGAACACATGGCTATTGCGGAAACCACCGAGGAGACCCGGGATTTTGCCGGCGAGTCTGCCGATTTTAGCCAGTTCACCAAAGAGATCCTGGATCTGGACGACATCCGTCTGGGTTACATGGATGCCACGGGCATCGAACTGGCGATCCTGTCGCTGAACGCCCCCGGGGTACAAGCCATCCTAGATACCGATGAAGCCATCGAGGTGGCGCGTAAGGGCAACGCCGCCATGGCCGCTGCCATCCAGCGCCATCCCACCCGCTACCGCGCTTTTGCAGCCTTGCCGATGCAGGATCCGAGGGCAGCGGCTGAAGAGTTGGAGGGTAAGAATGGGCGGGGCGGCGCTCCGCCATTTGACTAGAAAAGCTAATGATTATACGTAGAACTACGGCTTTACGGAAGAACTTCAGCGCCTGCAATGGGGCCTTCCCTTGAAGACAGAAGACGGTGTACGATCCGGTCGCTTTGTACTCAGCTACGGACGGCTACTTGTGCTGAACTTTCTGCAGATTGATAAGGAACCCACGGTCCGGCTTG